>CAYXVM010000061.1:0-9642 GCA_964468465.1 uncultured Clostridium sp. | reverse complement strand
TGTCGGACTTGGCTTCAGCAAAACCAACGAGGATAATTACGATATCCTGCGTGAGATGGAATGGCTGAAGTTCAAAGGCATCGCCCTGCTTGCGGCGGGGTCGAGAAAAAGATTTATCGGAGCCGCAAGCGGAGTTAAGGAATGCAGGCTCAGAGACCCCGGAACCGTTGCCGCCCATACTGCGGCGATTGCGGGCGGAGCAGATATAATCAGAGTTCACGATGTTTTTTCGGGCGTTCAGGGCGCAAGAGTAGCCGACGCGATATTCAGAAAAAAGGGTTAATAAAAATGGATAAAATACTTGTCAGGGGTCTGAAAATATTTGCATATCACGGCGTTAATCCCGAAGAAAAAGAGGACGGTCAGAATTTTATTTTTGACATTGACGCCGTTGTTGATTTAAGGCTTCCGTGCCGCAGCGACAACGTTGACGACACGGTGAGCTACGCAAAAATCATTAAAGAAACCGTCAGAATCTTCACTGCGCAAAAGGACGATCTGCTTGAAAGAGCGGCGGAAAGAGTTGCGCAGGGGCTTTTTGAAAGATTTGAAAAGATTCAGAGTCTGAGAATTCTTTTGAAAAAGCCCGAAGCGCCGATAAAAGCGGACTTTGATTATGTCGGCGTTGAGATTTTCAGGGACAGGAAGGATTGATTTTTTATGAGCGAAGCGGTTATTGCAATCGGAACGAATCTCGGCAACAGAATCGAGAATATAAACGCCGCCGTCAGGGCTATCGCAAAGCTCTCGGGCGTTAAAATAGTCAAGGCGTCGGGCGTTTATGAAACCGAGCCTGTCGACTGCGAGAGCGACGAAAAATTCTATAATGCGGCGCTGCTTGTTGAAACAAGCGTTTCTCCGACGCTCCTTTTAGGCGAATGTCTCGGCATCGAGGCGGCTCTCGGCAGAATCAGAACCAAGAAAAACGAGCCGAGAATCATCGACCTTGATTTGATTCTGTATGACGGATTTAAAAGCGAAAGCTACGAGCTGACTCTGCCGCATCCGAGAGTGCTTGAGCGGGCATTTGTTATGGCACCCTTGCTCGAGCTTTATCCCTCAGGCAGAGCTCCCGGTCTGTTCTTCGGCCCTCATCTGAGAGAAATCGGAATGAGCGGCGTTGAAAAAACCGAAAAAGAAATAATCATTCCTATTTACTGAGGTGCAAAGCAATGGCAGGGTCAAGCATTTGCGAAAACTGCGCATATTACGATTATAACGAAGAATACGAGTGCTATGAATGCCTTGTAAATCTTGATGAGGACGAGCTTTACCGCTTCATGCAGGGCGGCGAAAACGAATGTCCTTATTATAATCCGTACGACGAATATAAGGTTGTCAGAAAGCAGAACTGATAAGGAGAGAGCATTTGATATGAACAAAAAGAAAGCGGCGGACAATGCAAAAAAAATTGCCGAAAAGAAAGCAAAGGCAACCGCCGAAAACCTGAAATCCAAGCAGAAAGAAGAAAAAATCAAGGCTAAGGCTCAGGAAAAAGAGGCTGCCTCTCAGAATAAAAAGCCGGTTAAGGGCATTATCATTGCGGCTGCGGCGCTTGTTCTTGCCGCCGCGGTAATTCTGACGGGAATTTTTGTTGTCAAGCCCAAAATCGACAGCGGAAAAGCTACCACCGTGCCGATTGTGACAGAACCCAACACAAACAAGAGCCAATACACCTTTGTCGACTACAAGGGCACAAAGATGCCCGTTGAGTTTATTGAAGTTCTCAATCAGGCGGCAATCGACAGCAAGGAAGCGGGCAAAGAATACGGTGTTGCCGTAACCATCGGCGACAGAGAAATCTCCATGCCCGAATTTGAGATGTATTATTATGACGAATACCATGTTCAGCTCAGCACCGTTAACAGCGCCATCAACGAAAAGGGCTATAACGGAACGGGCTTCGACCCCTCAAAGCTTCCCGACGAGCAGAAATATCCCGTTGACACAAGCATGACATGGGCTGATGTGCTCACCGTCAATGCCATCAATCAGATGACGGCAACCTTTGAAGGCTTCGACCAGGCAATAAAAGAGGGCATTGAGTTCTCTGTTATGGAAATTTCTTCAACCATTTCTCACTATGAAAGAATTGAAAGCTATGCTACAAGCGCAGGTGTTACCCCCGACGAAAAGCTTGCCGAGGTTTACACTCAGGGGCTGACCTATAAAATGTTCTGCGCAAAGGAAATCATGTTGGCATACGCCGAAAAATACAACAGCCTCAAGCGCGAGGAGTTACAGAACGGCTACACCGACCGGCAGCTTGACGCAGAGCTTAAAGAAAACAGAGACGATTACACCCGGATTATCGGCAGAGTTTACCCCATCGAGGGCGATTATGTTGCCTCCGAGGTTAACGCAATCAAAAGCGAAAAAGATTTCATAAACTATGCCAACGGCAACTATCCCGGCGGAAAATACAACGCCGAGATCCGCACGGCTTGCAACTACACCGACAAGGAAACCATTTCAAGCGTTTTCGGCGACGAGGTAGCCGACTGGATGTTCAGCGAGGACCGTGTTGCGGGCGAAATCACCGTTGTTGAAACTCAGCTTTATCCTTACCTTGTCTATGTCAAGGAGCCTGCGTTCCTCTGCACGAGCCGTGAGATTATCAGCTATGATGCTCCGTATTACACGGATTATGACGACGCCGCAAAGCAGAACGCAAAAGCGGAGGCGGAGGCGTTCAACCAAAAGTGGGAGGAAAGCGACAAATCCGAGCAAACCTTCAGAAACATGTGCAAGGAAGCAAGCTCAACGGGAGAAAACGCCGTTTATTCAAACTACTATTACTACTCGGTCACCGATTGGATTTACGACAAATCCCGCAAAAAAGGCGACTATAAATATTTTGACACCGAAGAAGGCTGCTTCCTCATTTATTATCTCGGGGAAAATTCCGATGACTACGAATGGATGTCAACAGCAAGAACCAAGCTTGCAAACCAAGATTTTCAGAATCTCTATGACAGCATTGTTACTTCGGATTACCCCTCAAAACAAAATTCCGGTGTAATCAAAAAAGCCCAAAGCAGGGCAAATGTCATTATCAAGCAGTACTTGGAGAAACAGGCCTCCAACGCTGCCGAAAATCAATAAAATCTTATTTACCGCTCCGTTACGGCAATAATGCCGATTCGGGGCGGTTTTTCCGATTATTTAAGCTCCGAAATTATCTCTGTTTACAAAATATTTAACTATTATCAAAAAAAACGCAAAATTTCTCTTTTAATTTATAATAGATAGTGATATAATATATCCAATTATGGATTAAAATATTAAAACCGGGAGGTTTAAAATGTCTGCTATTATTTCAGTAAATAATCTCAGCAAGTCATACGGCAGCCATCAGGTGCTGAACAATGTCTCGTTCAGCTTTGAGGGCGGTCAGATTATCGGTCTGCTGGGTCCCAACGGCAGCGGCAAAACATCTCTGATTAAAATTCTGACGGGTCTTATCAACGACTATTCGGGCGAGGTTCTCATTGACGGAAACAAGCCCGGAAAAATCAGCAAATCCATGGTCGCCTTTCTGCCCGAAAAAACCTATCTTGCAAGCTGGATGACCGCTGACGACGCAGTTAACTACATTGCGGATTTCTATGACGATTTCAACAAAGAGAAAGCAATGCACATGCTGGATGTTTTCCAGCTTCCTCACAAGCAGAAGGCTAAAACCATGTCAAAAGGTATGCAGGAAAAGCTTCAGCTTCTTCTTGTCATGTGCCGAAACGCAAAATTATATATTCTCGATGAGCCCATGGGCGGCGTTGACCCTGCGGCAAGAGATTTTATTCTTGAAACAATTCTCAAGAACCGCCCCGAGGGTTCAACGATTCTGATGTCCACTCACCTTATTCAGGATGTTGAAGAAATCTTCGATTCGATTCTCATGATCGGCAGAGGCTCGCTTCTGATTAAGGATTCCGTTGCCAACATAACGGCAAGCGGCAAAACAATCAACGACATATTCAAGGAGGTGTTCAGCAGTGACTGGAACTTCTAAACCGAAAAACAAGTTTTTCAAGCTTGTTAAGAACGATTTTCTTGCAAGCGCAAGAGTAATCAGCCTTTTCTACATCGCTATCGCCATTCTTTTTGCGGTTTTCGGAATTTGCGTGTTGATTCAGGGCAGCGGCTCTGCAAGCGCCGCTTTGGTCAGCAAGGCAATGACGGTAAGAAATGTTTCAATCGTCCTTTCGATTCTCGTTTCTTTCCTGCTGATTTTCGTAACCTTCTTTTTTGTTGTCTATGATTTCTTCAAATCGCTTTACAGCCAGCAGGGCTACCTGAGCTTTTCGCTTCCCGTTTCGAGCAATCAGCTTCTCGGCTCCAAGGTTCTCGTCTACGGCGGATGGCTTATCGTCAGCTATGCGGTCTTCATGTTCACAAGCGTTTTTCTTATGAATTACACCGCCGATCAGGTCATCGGAGTTGAAAAGATTTCGCTTGCAAAATCGCTCATGGAAATGCTCGGCGATTTTCCGTCAACAACTCAGCTCATCGCTTATGCGGTTTACACGGTCATGATGTTCTTCATCATCATTCTGAGCTTTGTTTCGATAATTTACTTTGCGATAACCGTTTCGCATGTAAGGCTGCTCCAGAAGCATTCGATTTTCGCGTCGATAATTATTTTCTTCATCACGGCGCTTGTTTTCCTCTGGATATCCTTCAAGATGTCCGACCTTGTCAATTTTGTCATGGTTTTCAACGACGATCACACTCTGAGCTTCGGAATTCTCAATGACGGCTATTCCCTTGCCAACGGCAATCTCGGCATGGAGATTACCCCCGCTTTCAGCTTTGTGATTCTTGATGTTATCATGTTTTTCGCAACTTCTTATATCATGCATAAAAAAGTCAACATCAAATAAGGGGAGATTGCAATAAAAATCGGTGTTTTCGGCGGAACCTTCAACCCGCCCCATGCCGGCCATCTGCGCCTTGCGAAAGCGGCGGCAGACGAAATCGGAATGGACAAGGTTCTGATAGTTCCCTCCTGCATTCCTCCCCACAAGCTTCCCGGCAAGCTTGCCGACGGCACGGCAAGGCTCGAAATGTGCCGCATTGCCTTTTCCCGAGACAGCCGCTTTGAGGTTTCATCAATCGAGCTTGACCGAGGCAGCAGAAGCTACACGGTTGAAACTCTTCGGGAGCTTAAAAAGCAGTATCCGCATGACGAGCTCTATTTCATAATCGGCTCGGACATGCTTGAAACCTTTACCGGCTGGTATCTCTGGGAGGAAATCTTATCGCTTGCTTTCATCTGCGCCGCTTCAAGAGAAAACGGCTATGAACCCGACCTTTCGGGCTTCACCGAGGAGCAGAAAAAGCGGATAATCCTGCTGAAACTTCCTCCGCTTGAGATAAGCTCAACCGAGCTGAGAGGAGCAATCGCAAAGGGAGACAATTCCGAGCTTCTTGACCCTGCGGTTGCGGAATATATCCGCAGAAACGGGCTTTACGACGACGGGCTTTCGTCTTTCAGAAAAATAATAACCGAAAAGCTTGATTCTCACAGGCTTTATCACAGCGAATGCGTCAGCGAGTGTGCCGCTCTGCTTGCCGAAAAATACGGAGCAGATGCCGAAAAGGCAAGGCTTGCAGGGCTGATGCACGATGTTATGAAAAACGCCTCCGCAGAGGAACAGCTTGACTGTATGAGCCGTGCGGGCGAAACGCTCAGCGGGGTTGAAGCGGTCAACCGCAAGGTCTGGCATCAGATTTCGGGAGCGGCTTTTCTGAAAATCGGCGGATTAATTGACGATGAAGAAATTCTCGGTGCAGTCCGCTGGCACACAACGGGCAAGTCGGGCATGACCCTGCTCGAAAAAATCGTATATGTTGCGGATTTCATATCCGCCGACAGAGATTACGGCGATATTGATGTTGTTCGCAGGCTTGCGGATTTAAGCCTCGAACACGCCATTCTTTATACTTCACGCTACACGGTCAGAAAAATGATATCGGGCGATTTGCCGCTGCACCCCGCAACGGTTGATTGCTACAACGACATGCTGCTGCATTTCGGCGTGCAGAAAGGATAATGACAATGACAGATTCAAAAGAACTTGTAAGAGAAATTGCCAAAGTGCTCAACGAGAAAAAGGCAATGGATATCGTTGCCATCAAGACCGAGGAAGTCACGATTGTTTCGGATTATTTCGTTATCGCTTCGGGCACTTCAAACACCCACACCAAGGCTCTTGCCGATGATGTTGAATACGAGATAAAAGAAAGGCTCGGCATTTCTCCCGAACACATTGAGGGCAGGGCAACGGGCTGGATTCTGCTTGACTATTCAACGGTTCTCGTTCATATTTTCCAGCAGGAGAACAGAGACTATTATAACCTTGAAAGACTTTGGGCTGATGCAAGTCAGCTTGATTTGTCGGATATTATTACAGAGAATTAAAGAGAATTAAGGAGAGGTGTTGTTGCTTTTATGGCACAGTACGATTACGCTAATATAGAAAAAAAGTGGCAAAAATATTGGGAGGAGCATGAAACCTTCAAGACAGATGTCTGGGATTTTTCAAAGCCCAAATATTATGTTCTTGACATGTTCCCCTATCCCTCAGGCGTAGGCCTTCATGCGGGTCACCCCGAAGGCTACACCGCCACCGATATTGTTTCAAGAATGAAGAGAATGCAGGGCTATAATGTTCTTCATCCCATGGGTTACGATTCATTCGGTCTTCCCGCAGAGCAATATGCCGTTAAGACGGGTCACAACCCCAACGGCTTCACTCAGGATAACATTCAGACCTTCTCAAAACAGCTTAAAGAGCTCGGCTTTGACTATGACTGGTCAAAGATGATTGCCACATCTGACCCCTCATATTACAAGTGGACTCAGTGGATTTTCAAGCAGCTCTATCTTAAAGGCTATGCAAAGCTTGTTGATATCCCCGTTAACTGGTGCGAGGAGCTTGGCACGGTTCTTGCAAACGATGAAGTTATTGACGGCAAGAGTGAACGTGGCGGTTATCCCGTAGTCCGCAAGAACATGAAGCAGTGGGTTATTGATCAGGTTGCTTTTGCCGAGGAGCTTCTTGACGGCCTCAATGAAATTGACTGGCCCGAATCAACCAAGGATATGCAGCGCCATTGGATCGGCAAGAGCACGGGCGTTGAGGTTGAATTTCAGCTTGTCGGCGGCGGCAAGTTCTCAATCTTCACAACTTGTATTGAAACAATTTACGGCATAACCTTCATGGTTATGGCTCCCGACGGCGATCTTGTCAAGGAGCTTATGCCGAGAATTGAAAACAAGGACGAGGTTAACGCCTATATTCAGGAAACAATTAAAAAATCCGATATGGACCGTACCGACCTCAACAAGACAAAATCGGGCTGTCCTCTTAAAGGCATCTATGCCATTAACCCCGTAAACGGCAAAGAAGTTCCCGTTTATATCGGCGATTTTGTTCTTGCAAGCTACGGCACGGGCGCAGTTATGGCAGTTCCAAGCCACGATCAGCGTGACTTTGAATATGCAGTTGTACATAATATCCCCATGATTCAGGTTATTGACGGCGCAGATGTTTCGGAGTGTGCCTTTGAAAAGGGCAGCTATCTCGGCAAAGGCTGTAAGCTCATCAATTCAGAAGAATTCACGGGTCTTACGGTTGAAGAAGCAAAGGAAGCCATAACTCAGAAGCTTGAAAAGATGGGAGTTGCCAAAAGAAAGGTTAACTACCATTTCCGTGAGTGGATTTTTGCAAGACAGCGTTATTGGGGCGAACCCGTGCCCGTTTATTACACGGATGACGGCGAAATCCATGTTCTTGATGACGATGAGCTTCCGCTCGTTCTTCCCGAGCTTGAAGAATACAAGGGCAAGAACGGTCAGGCACCTCTTGAAAATGCTGAGGATTGGAAATATATCGAGAAAGACGGCGTTAAGGGCAAGCGTGAAACCTCAACGATGCCCGGCTCGGCAGGTTCAAGCTGGTACTATATGAGATATATTGATCCCAATAACGAAAATGCAATCTGTGACCCCGAGCTTCTCAAGCATTGGCTCCCCGTTGACCTTTATGTCGGCGGCCCCGAGCATGCTGTCGGCCACCTTATGTATTCAAGAATCTGGAACAGATTCCTCTATAACGAAGGGGTTTCACCCGTTAAAGAGCCGTTCCAGAAGCTTGTTCATCAGGGCATGATTCTCGGCTCAAACGGCATCAAGATGGGCAAAAGATTCCCCGAATATGTAGTTAATCCTTCGGATATAGTCCGTGATTACGGCGCAGATACCCTCCGTCTCTATGAAATGTTTATGGGTCCTCTTGAAGCTTCAAAGCCTTGGAGCAATCAGGGCGTTGAGGGCGCAAAGCGTTTCCTTTCAAGAGTATGGAACTTCTTCACCGACGAATCAAAGATTAATGACAGCAAGTATTCGGAGCTTGAAAAAATCTATAATGTTACAATCCGCAAGGTTACGACAGACTTTGAGCAGCTTGCTTTCAACACGGCAATCAGCCAGATGATGATTTTTGTCAATGCGGTTTATAAGGCAGACAGCTGCCCCAAGGAATTTGCAGAGGGCTTTATCAAGGCGCTCAGCCCCATTGCTCCCCACATCTGCGAAGAAATCTGGGAAAAGCTCGGTCATAACGATACAATCGCATTTGAAAGCTGGCCGACCTATGACGAGTCAAAATGCGTTGATGATGAGATTGAAATTGCCGTTCAGATTAACGGCAAGGTCAGAGAAAAGCTTGTTGTTGCCGCCGATGCCGAAAGCGACGAGGTTCTCGCCGCCGCAAAGGCTCTTGAAAAGATAGCGGAAGCAATCGACGGAATGACTATTGTCAAGGAGCTTTATGTCAAGGGCAGACTTGTCAATATCGTTGTTAAACCTTAAATTGTTGCTAAAATTTAATATTTTAGTTGTTGACAATGGGGGTTAGTCTATTGTATAATACTAACCAAGCTATGATTATATAGTCCCTGTTAAAAGACGAGGGGAGGGAATAGATTTGAGTCAGGTAAAAGTCAAGGAAGGCGAGTCGCTCGAAAACGCACTCAGAAGATTCAAGAGACAGACTTCAAGAGACGGCGTTATTCAGGAGGTTCGCAAGAGAGAACATTACGAAAAGCCTTCGGTTAAGAGAAAGAAGAAATCAGAGGCTGCCCGTAAGCGCAAGTTTAAATAATTAAACTTAAAACTCAAAAAGCATCTTTGCCCTGCGGCGAAGATGCTTTTTTCTGTTTAAATAGATAATTATTATTTTTAATGAGAATTAATATAGGCGGCTCGGATTTCGGGCGGCATATCCTCAGGGCAAAGGGAACGAAGCCTTTCTTCGCTTCCGTCTTTAATCGCTTCTTCATAATACCAGCATTTGAATTTCAGCATATCAAGAACTTTATTCATGCGGATTATTTCATTTTCAACCCGTTCTTTTTGAGTCTCGAATAATTTTTTTCGCTCCGGATAGGTTTCGCTCCCCTGAACACACCATTCCATAAATTGCTTGATGGTTTTTATTTCCAACCCCGATTTTTTCAAGCATTCAATTACCTTCAGCGCTTCAATCTCTTTTTCGCTGAACTGCCTTATTCCCGATGTCCCCCTTTCTCACCACAACTACAGGCACAGTTTCTCCAGGTCTGTGCCGGCCCAAT
>CAYXVM010000060.1:0-9671 GCA_964468465.1 uncultured Clostridium sp. | reverse complement strand
ATAAGCGCTGGCAAAGAACTGCTCTACGCCGTTTTTAAAGCCGTGGCCTTTAAGGCTTCTTAGAACGTCAAGAATATCCTTTTTGGCAACGGAATAATTAAGCTTTCCGTCTTCGATAAAGCTTTTCTTTGTAAAGCTGCTCCAGAGAATGTGACAGCGAACAACTTTGAGGTCAAGCGACTTGACCTTTGAAAGATTCGGCTTTGGCGAATAGAAAATCCTCGTTTTCATGCATTCTTTCATTGACTTCGGCGGAGTGTGCCTGCCCTCGGCAACGAGCTTGTCATAAATCTCAGACCCGGGGAGGGGGCTGAAATAGGAGCAGACAAATTTGGTGTAGCTTATTCTGTTAACAAGGCTGCAGGTGTCACGAAGCTCTTCTTCGGTTTCGTCGGGGAAGCCGACGATAAAGTAGCAAAGAGAGATTATGCCGACATCACGGCAGTTCCCGAGATCCTCCTCAACCCTGCCGGGGTTGTAGCCTTTTTTCATTCTGGCAAGGGTGGATTTTGAGCCGCTTTCAATGCCGAATTCAAGCCAACGGCAGCCTGCGTCATGCATAAGCTGAAAATCCTCTTTGTCAAAAAGACCGATTTTAGTCATTGCGCCCCAATGAATGCCGAGGTCTGCTTCAATGAGCTTTGTGCAGATTTCACGCAGAGTTGCCTTGTTATATCCGAAAAGCTCGTCCGCAAAGGCGACCGCCTTTAAGTGATGATTCTCTTTGAGATATTTAACTTCCTGAATAAAGACATCGATATCTCTTGAACGGCGGCAGTTTTTGTGGAAATCCGTATTGTAGCAGAAGGTGCAGTGACCCGTACAGCCCTTTGAAAGATACATGCCCATGATGCCGTCGTAGTCGTAGTTTTTATAAAGTGTTTCTTCGGGAGTGATAAGCTCATAATTGATGGGCGGGAGCTTTGCAAGATCCGTGAATTCTCTTTCGGGGGTTTTAACCGTCTTTCCGTCTTTAAGATACGCAAGTCCCTTTATGGAATAAAGGTTTCCGCCTTTTTCGGCGGTTTCAAGAATTTCAAGCCAGGTTTCTTCTCCCTCTCCCATGGAAATAAAGTCCATGCAGCCGAGTTCAAGCGTCAGTTCAGGCGAGCATGTAACAAACGGACCGCCCCAGATGACGGTAATGCCTCTCGCTTTTGCCGCTTTGGAAACAATTATGCAGTCCTTGACCGACATAACCGCCAGAAGCGAACAGCCGACAAAGTCGGGTTTGAATTCATCAAGCTCAGCGTTGATATCCGTTGATTTTGCCGCTCTGTTCAGAACTTTAACCTCATGCCCGTTTGCTTCGAGGTAACTGCCGATTGACAAAACGCCGAGCGGAGCGCAGCGAGCTCTTGTGTAATGCTCGGGAGCAGGGTTAATTAACATGACTTTCATCTGTATTCCCTCCTTGGGGTGCGCGTAATACGCTGATTTCATCAAGATAAATGTTGCGGCTGTCTTTTCTTCCGTACCAGACTATAAAGCGTGCATAATCCTGCCATGAACCGCATCTGACGGGTTCATTAACCGTGTTGCGGCATCGGATTTTTTCAAGCTTGGCGTTTTCGCCGCAGATAAGAGACGAAAAATAGTTTTTGAAATCATATCCGCACTCAAAGTCAATTTTATCGGCAAAAGGCAACTTGACGGTGCTTTTCTGATAGAGAAACAAATCATCAAACACACCGTCGCCGTCAAAAAACGGTTTCAGAAAATCCTTTATCTCGCTGTAGAACCGTTCGGATTCATAAGCGGCGTTCAGAAATGCAAATTCCTCCGACGGCCAGCCGACATCGCCGAAGCGCCTGTCCTCCCAGACAAGACCCGCTTCGCCTTTGGCGACCTTTTCAAATCTTTCGCTGAGCTTTGAATATATTTTCCCGCAGACGGTGTCGGGATTTTCGGCCATAAAGGCGATAAAGCTTTTGTAAAATTCGGAATACTTTAAGCCTTTTTTGTCATGCAGATAAAGCGCAAACATCATCAGCAGACCCTCGTGATGAAAAGCCTGAATGGTTGCGGAGAAGATGTTCATTTTGACCCAGTCCCGGCATGACATGGTGTTTGTTTCAACAATGAGCCTTGAATATTCGGTTATTTCTTCATCTTTATTGATAACCGTGTGAGGCTGATTGAGCGGAACAAGCACAAATTTTATGCCGTGTTTTTTGGTGTATTCGGGGTTGCCCATTGCGGAGCAGGGCAGCCATTCGCAGTCATGGATATAAATTGAGTTATGCTGACCGGAATTGAGCAGAATGTCAATTCCCTCAACAAAGCTGTCATAGGTTTCGCCGGGAAGCCCGAGAATAAGCTCCGAATAGGTTGCAATCCCCGCTTCGTTATATTTGTTAAGCAGAGCGGTGAAAGAGTCAATCGAGATGTTTTTTCTGTTAATATTTTCAAGAACCGTGGGGTTGAGCGACTGAAATGAAAGCGTTGCGCCCTTGTCCATCCCGCAGTCGTTCAGCTTTTTTGATATTCTGAAAACACGGTCGTTGCTGTTCTTGGCACTCGAAACCTGAAAGCCGGAGAGAACGCCCTCCTCATTGTGAAGCCGCACCATTTCGTCAACAAATTTTTCGTCACGCTCAAACATTCCGAAGTTGGCGTCCGCCCCTCCGAAGCCGCTGATTTTATGGTCGCTGAGCCATTGAAGCTCCTGCATTATTTTTTCTTCAGGGAAAAATCTGATTCCGCAGTGAAGATTGCCCCAATCGCAGTATGCGCAGTTATAGGGGCAGCCACGGTTTGTTTCAATAACCGCATGAAATGCAATGTTGGGATAATTTTTTAAAATCGAATCAAAAACTCCCGTAAGATACGGCGACGGATAATCGATTCTTTCGGATTTTTTGGGGAAAGTGTAGACGGCGTTTCCGCTTTCCCTGAACGCAATGTTTGCAACGCCGTCAAGAGGAGCGCCGTTTTTCAGCGCAAGCAAAAGGTCGGCAAAGGTTTCTTCTCCCTCGCCGAATATCATTATATCGATATAATCCTCATTTTCCATCAGAGAGAGGTCGGGAGAAATATGGTGACCCCCGAAAACGATTATACAGTCGGGATATTTTTCTTTCACCTTTTTCGCCAGAACCTTGTTGAATTCATGGTTCCAGATATAATTTGAAAAGCCGACAAGGAAAGGCTCGGTGATTTTTGAAAGACATTTTTCGGTGTCTTCTCTTATGAATAAAGGCTCTTTAAAATCGTAAAAACCGCTTATTTCATCGCACGATTTGGCGTTCGCAATAAGCGTTCCGACGGCATAAGGCAAAAATGTTGATTTACCGTGGAGGTAATTTATTTGAGCCATATACACATTCTTTTTCATGGTTAACCTCGTTCAGACAAATATATAATACATTATAATATGTGCCGTTGGTTTAGTCAACTGTTTTTGACCCGTTAACCGCTCGGCTCAACAAAAAAAGTGCTTCCAAAGAAGCACTTTTTTGGAACATCACCTTAAATATTGGTCAGAGTTTTTGATCAAAAATTCGGATTATTCAGGTGAGCGATGAAAATATCACCGTTCATATTTGCAAAGCGAATATTTCATGTGTTTATTGAACGGAATGATATTCCCGGCTAATAACCAATATTTTAAATTTAAACACGGCAAATTGGAATTTGACGAGCTTTTTTACTCCCTCAGGCGCTATGCGCCAGCTCCCTCCTGAGGGAGCCCATACAGTTAGTTTGATTTTCGCCGTGAGCAGATTGCTTATTCGCCTCCCTCTTGAGGGAGGTGGCACGGCGTTAAGCCGTGACGGAGGGAGTTAAATTCCGATCTATCGGTTATTCTTCATAAAAACTCTCATTTATCCTGAGGGTATTCAACGCCCGTGATTTTTCGGATTTTGTCCATTTGTTTTGTGATGTAAAGCGTTTGCTCATGCGTCACAACGGGACTTTCTTTGAGACCCTTTGATACGCATTCGGAAAAATGAGCGATTTGTTCCTCAAAACCGTTGCCTGCATAAGGAACGGAAACATTCATGTTTTCGCCATTGTTGAGATTAATTTCGATTTCCTCAGGGGCATAGAATCTGCGAAGATGGGCATAACCCTTGCTTCCGTAAACATATCCCTCGTTGGGCTTGCGGAGCAGAATTGCGCTTGAAATATCGGCAATCGCTCCGCTTTTATATTTGATAAGAGCGCAGGTGTGACTGTCAACGCCGTTATATATATCGGCTTGTGCGCTTATTGTTTCAACATCTTTTCCGAGATACCAGCTTGCAAAATTCAGACCGTAAACGCCGACATCGAGAAGCGAACCGCCGCCGTTTTCCCGTTTGAAAACATGATGACCCATTTCGTCCTCGTCCATTGAGTAGCAGAATTTGCCTTCGACGCCGAGAATTTCGCCGAGAACGCCGTTTTCAACGAGTTCGAGCATTTTTATTGTACCCGGCACAAGTCTTGCCCACATCGCTTCCATAAGAAGAACATTGTTTTCTTTTGCACAGCGGAACATTTCCTCTGCTTCTTTGGCGTTTACCGCCATGGGCTTTTCGCAGAGAACGTGTTTCCCGTTGTTCATCATAAGGCATGAACAGCCGATATGACCCGAATGCGGAACGGCGATATATGCCGCATCGATAACATCTGAAAGCGCCATTTTCTCATAGCTGTCGAAGCGCACGGGAATATCGAATTCATCGCCGAATTTTTCGGCATTTTCTTTTGTTCTTGATGCAACCGCAACAAGTTCCGAGTTATCAACATTCTTTATCGCTTCGGCGAAACGGTGGGCAATGGTTCCCGTGCCGACTATACCGAATCTTATCTTTTGGTTGTTCATTTCACACCTCGTTATATTTCGTTTTGTCAAGAAATCAAATTTGCATTTTATATTTACAACTTTACTCTCGTATATATTTCGTGTCACTATAGGGAATACCGTTTTCATCAGAAATATATCTTTCAACACGCATATGTAAATCGTATTTTTCTCGCAGCTCAATTATTTTTTTCATCATTGGAGAACCGTGATGCAAGTCGATTGCAGCTTGTGATTCCCAGCTATCAATCAGTAACACCGTTTCCGGTTCGTCCATTTTTATGAAATAATCATATTTAAGGTTTCCTTGTTCGTTTTTAATCTGTTCCACTGTCCCGCTTGATACCATTTCTTCAGCAAATGCTCTTGCTGCGCCATTTATTCCTGTATAATACAGATTTACTGTAATAGCCATATCTATCCTCCATAAATTCCGATCTGATTAAATGATTATATCATAACATCGAGCAAAAAATCAATGCTTGCATCTGGTTAAACCTGACACAAGCATTATAAATCAATGTTTTTTTTCGGAAACTTGAGGATTATCTGTTGCATTGATTGGTTCGTTAACTTATCAATCCTCAGCCCTACGGGCAGCTCCTTTTCTAAGGAGCCCATGGCGAAAATTTAATCTTAAAAACAAGCTGCCTGCAAAACCGTGGCTGACTGCTTAGGCTCCTTTGGCAAAGGAGCTGGCGCATAGCGCCTGAGGATTGGAAAGCTTATTTTCAAATATAAACCATATTATACAATTGGTTTTTCGTAGGGAACGCCGTCCCCGGCGTTCCAAAAAAATAAAAAACGGCTCTGCATTATGCGGGACGGGCAACCCGTCCCCTACGGTCGCCCGCCTGAAAACGCACAAAATAATGATAATCCGTAGGATTCGGCGTCCCCGACGAACCACTCGCCGCAGGCGAATTTTATTGAAAAAAGCACTTCCGAAGAAGTGCTTTTTCTGGAGCTACTGGTCGGACTCGAACCGACGACCTGCGCATTACGAATGCGCTGCTCTACCAACTGAGCCACAGTAGCATTTAAAATTGTCCGGCATAAGAGCCGACATTTATTATATAGTATTACCGAGAGATTTTCAAGTATTTTTTTTATTATTTTTTGATTTTTATGCAATAATTTTCCAAAGTAACAATTTGGAAACAAAAGCTTTACAAATTAGTTAACAATTATTATCAATACGCACTTGATTTTGAAGCCAAAATGATATATTCTATTAAATGTAATCCGTCGCCTGTTTCGGCAGACCGCCAATTTTAATTGAAACGGCGTTCAGCTTTGGCCTGCGGCGGTTCCGCAAGTACATATTGGAGGAGAACACATGAAAAGAAATATTATCGCAATTCTTCTTGTCTTTGCACTGCTCGTCAGCTTTGCGGCTTGCAGAAAGCTTGAAACAGAGTATACCATTGAGACAAGGCCTTATGTTGTTGACAGCAACGGAGTGACCCAGGATGTTCAGAGCATTGTCGATTCCAACGGAGAAACGGAATATTATTATTATGACAATTCGGGCAACAAAATTACGGTAGATTCAAAGGACGTTGAGGTTGAAACCAAAAAGGTTGCCGTTACTGCGCCGACCACCCTCAGCCCTGAGGCTCAGTCATTGTTCGATGTTTTCAATGATCCCGAAAAGTTTGAAGAATTGGTTGAAGAGGATATTACCGAGCCGAAGCTTGAAATGTCTGACGGCATTATCTCCGACGACAAATTCAACAAGATTGATGCCGATATCGGCAGCGACGGCAAGCCCGTCAGAGACGAGGCAAGAAACAAATACATGGAAATCGTTGAGGGCGATACCTTCACGATGGATATGGTTATAAAGTCCAACACAAACGGTGAAGAAATGTCAATTCCCGTTGTCGCAGTTCGTGACGGAGACAACCTTTTCATTGAAACCGCAATGCCGGTCGACGGAAGCAAAGGCGCAATGAAGCTTCAGTTCCTTATTCTCAACGGAAAAGCGTATGCAATCATTCCGCAGATGAAAGCCTACATGGAGGTTCCCAAGGAGACTATTGATGAAATGGCGTTCGGGGATATTGTAAACGAAGAAACTCAGGATGATTCCAAATATGTTGAGACCGGCGAAGTCAAGATAAACGGCAAAACCTATATCTGCGATGTCTACAAGGACGGAGACACAACAATCAAGTATTATTTCCTTGACGGTGAACTCAAGAGAATGGAGACAATCAACGGAGAAGATACTGCAATCATGGAAATTAACAGCCTGTCAGATAAATCTGACAAGTCAAAGCTTGCTTTGCCCAAGGGCTATCTTGACCTTGCAACCATTAAAGAATTCAACCTTTCGAATTTATATGGGCAGTATGAATAATAAATGCGCTTTAATCACGGGAGCATCCGGCGGCATAGGCAGCGAAATTGCGTTGAGACTTGCAAAAGACGGTTTCAGCATTGCCGCCTGCTATTTCTCGGATGATGAAGGAATAGCCGCACTTTCCGAAAAGCTTTCGGAGATTGGAGCGGAGTTTAAAACCTATAAAGCCGATGTTTCCGATTATCAAAAAATGAAAGAAGTGTTTACAGACGCCGCCGAGTGCTTCGGGGGCGTTTCTGTGCTTGTCAATAATGCCGGCATGGCGCAGCAGAAGCTTTTTACCGATATTTCTCAAGAGGAATTTGACAGAATAACCGCAGTCAATTTCAAGGGCGTTTTTAACTGCTGTCAATGCGCCGTTCCGTTTATGGTGAATCAAAAAAAGGGGAAGATAATCAATATATCTTCAATGTGGGGCGTTTACGGCGCTTCCTGCGAAACGGTTTATTCGGCAACCAAGGCGGCTGTGATCGGCTTGACAAAAGCGCTGGCAAGAGAGCTTGCGCCGAGCAATATTCAGGTCAACTGCATTGCGCCCGGAGCAATAGACACAAAGATGAATAATAATCTGACCGAGAGCGAAAAGGCGGATTTTGCCGCCGAAATCCCGATGGGCAGGTTCGGAACGCCCCGTGAAATAGCGGGAGTCGTCTCTTTTCTTGCAGGGAGCGGCTCCAATTATGTCACGGCGCAGGTTATTACCGCTGACGGCGGTCTGACATGATACGTGCCGTTTTGCGTCGGCATGGTCATTTTGCCGAAAAACAGCTTTTCTTTTTAGTTATAGTTTACAATTGATTTAATCGCAGCGATATGATAAAATGTGATATATGATATTTTGTTTGGAGGAAAGAATATGGCAACTTGTCCCAAGTGCGGCAGAAAACTGACTTTGCTTGATTGGCGCCCGAATTGCCCGGGATGCGGAGTCAATCTTATGTATTACGGAATGGAAGAAAGGCTGCTTAAAGAAGCAGATGCCGCCGAAGCCGAGCATGCAAGGCTTCAGAAGAGAATCGACAGGCTCAAGGCTTCGTTTATCGGCTCAAAGCTGACGATAATCCGTATCGTTCTTTCAATTCTTCCGATTGCTGCGCTTATGCTTCCGCTTTGCTCGGTTACATACAGCGGCCCGTTTATCGAAGAAACAACCAAAGCGATTAACGCCATCGGGCTTTACAATCTGGTTTCATCCCTCGATTTCGACGCTCTGTTTACCATGATCGGTTCAAACATTCTCGGCTCAAGCTTTATCGGCTATTTCGGAGCTGTCGTCTGCATTCTTCTGTCGGCAGTTTTTGTTATCGTCAGCCTTATTATGCTTATGATGGCTTGCTCGCCGAAGGGTAATCCGAGAAACATAACTCTCAATTCAATTGCAATCGTTCTTTCGGTTGCCTCCGTTGTTTTTTACAGCAAGTTCATCAGCAGCATTTCTGCTGTTTTCCCCGAGTTCATCAAAGGCTCGATTGGCTACGGAGCATATGTTTATATCGGCACGCTTGCTTTACTGCTCGGCATCAACTGCATTATTGCCGTTAAGGGCGTTAATGTTAAATATAAGCAGTGCTATGTTGGCGGACTTCCCTATGAGGAATACATGGATCTCGTTGAGAAAAAGACCGATATAGAAGAAATCCACGCAAAGATGGCTGTTGCTCTTGAAGCAAAGGCGGCAGAAGAAGACAAGAAAAAGGCCGAAGAGAAAGCCGAAAAAGAAAAAGCTGAAAAAGAAGAAGCAACAAAATAATTTCAATAAACAGTTTAAGCCTGAGAAGATTTGAGTTCTTCTCAGGCTTTTGTGTTTATTAAAGCTTTATTCTATTTTTTTTCTTTCTCTTTTCACAGGCAACGGGACGCTTTCGCTTGGAATTTGCATGGTGAACACGGCAGGCGTCGCAGTTCCCGTGTCTTTCGCATTTTTTCTTTTTGCATGGGCAATTCTCACTGACTGCCATGACTTCTCCACTCCATTTTGCAATTCAGTTCTTCAGGCTCTGCATCGGGGCAGGGATTCTGCCGCCTCTTGCAATGAACTTTGCAGGTGAATATGTTGATAGAGGCATAACGGGGCCACTGCCGAGAAGTCCGCCGAAGCTGAGTTCATCGCCGACCTTTTTGCCGATTGCGGGGATAACTCTGACTGCGGTAGTCTTTGAATTGACCATTCCGATTGCGGCTTCGTCGGCGATAATTGCCGAGATAACCTCGGGCGGCGTGTCGCCGGGAATGTTTATCATGTCAAGTCCGACGGAGCAGACCGCCGTCATTGCTTCAAGCTTGGTTATGCTCAGCGCACCGCTTCTTGCGGCGTCAAGCATGCCCGCATCCTCGGTGACGGGGATAAATGCGCCCGAAAGACCGCCGACATGTGATGAAGCCATAACTCCGCCCTTTTTAACCGCATCGTTGAGCAGGGCAAGAGCCGCCGTCGTTCCGTGACAGCCGCAGGCTTCAAGACCCATTTCCTCAAGAATATGAGCAACCGAATCGCCGATTGCGGGGGTGGGT
>CAYXVM010000059.1:0-9685 GCA_964468465.1 uncultured Clostridium sp. | reverse complement strand
TGAAATATATTTCATTATTCGCCTGCGGCGAATTGGTTCGTCGGGGACGCCGAACCCTACGGTTTTTTCGTGATTTTGTTCGTTTTCAGGCGGAGACCGTAGGGGACGGGTCACCCGTCCCGAATAAGAATTGAGCCGTTATTTTTCGCTTTTTCGGAACGCTGAGGACATCGTTCCCTACGGGAAATCGTTATATATCAACAACTTTGCGTAAATTAACGGCGGGAGAACGCAGTTCTCCCCTACGATGTTGCCGATATTTTCAACTTTTTCCCGAAACTACCGATATTTGATGTATTGCGGGATTTCTTTTTAAAAAGTATACTTTTTATAAAATTTGTGATATACTGAGGAAAAACGGATTTTCGGAGGATAATGATGCCGAGAGATTTAGAATACAAGGTAATTCCCGAATATGACGGTGCAAAGCTGGTTCATTTTCTCAGGGGTCATTGCGGATTTTCCGCAAGGCTCATGCACAAGGTCAAGTATTCTCTGCTGTGCAACGGAGAAACGGCGAGAACGATTGACCGAATAAAAAGCGGCGATATAATCAATGTTTCGATTCCCGACGACTGTGCTTCGCCTCAGGCAATGAGCGCAGATATTGACATCGTTTATGAAGATGACGATATTCTCGTTATCAATAAATCACCGTTTATGGCAATGCATCCGACCCACAATCATCAAGGCGACACGCTTGCAAACGCCGTTGCCGCTTATCTTGCCGAAAAGGGAAAATGCGCCGCTTTCAGGGCGATAGGCAGGCTTGATAAGGGCACTTCGGGTCTTGTTGTCTGTGCGCTGAATCCGCTTTCGGCATGCAAGCTTTCGGGGAAAATTAAAAAAGAATACTGCGCTCTCGTTCAGGGAGAGCTTTCGGGCGATGGGAGAATAGATGTTCCGATTTACCGCCCCGATCCGATGAAAACGCTCAGAGCCTGTTCATACGAAAAAGGCGTTGAGCCTGCCGTGACGGATTGGAAATGCGAAAAGCGGTTTGAGGGCGCAACCCTTGTCAGACTTCGCCTTGAAACGGGAAGAACTCATCAGATAAGAGTTCATATGGCTTATTCGGGTCATCCGCTGGCAGGCGACGGAATGTACGGCTCTTTTATGACGGAAATCGGTCACCAGCTTTTGCATTGCCGCAGATGCAGTTTTGTTCATCCCGTCAGCGGCGAGAACATGGAGATTGAAGCTCCGCTTCCGCCGGATTTCATCAAAACACTCAATTCCTTTGTTGAAATTGTATAAATATTCCCTATTTTCGGCTTTTGCAAAGATATTAATGTAATAAAATACAAATTATTCTTTACAATTCGCAAATATGGTGTTATAATATCGCTATCAAAAAAATTGGAGGCAAAAAAGCAATGAAAAAATTTGTAAAAATTCTTGCTGTCGTAATGGTAGTTGTTCTTTCGGCAACCCTTCTTTTCGCTTGCGGCGGCAAAGAGACAGACGGCGACACAACAACTGCTGCTCCTGCAGCTGATTCAACAACTCCCGCAGCAGAAAAGCTCATCGTGGGCACTAACGCAGCTTTCCCGCCCTATGAATACTATGAGGGCGACAAGATCGTAGGTATTGATGCAGAGATTGCGGCTCTTATCGCTGAAAAGCTCGGCATGGAGCTTGAAATCAAGGATATGGATTTCAACGGCATCATCAGCGCAGTTCAGAACGGCGTTGTTGCAATCGGTATGGCAGGCATGACCGTTAACGAAGAAAGACTTCAGAACGTTAATTTCTCAACCTCATACGCAAAGGGCGTTCAGGTTGTTATCGTTAAGGAAGGCTCAGACATAAAATCGCTTGATGACCTTGCCGGCAAAAAGATAGGCGTTCAGGAAGCAACAACCGGCGACGCTTATGCATCAGATGATTTCGGCGAAGAAAATGTTAAGAGATACACCAACGGCGCAGCTGCTGTTGCAGCTCTCCAGAGCGGCATTGTTGATGCGGTTATCATCGACAACGAGCCTGCAAAGGCATTCGTTCAGGCAAACGAGGGTCTCACAATTCTTGAAACAGCTTATGCAGACGAGGATTATGCAATCGCCGTCGCAAAAGAGAACACAGAGCTTCTTGACAAAATCAACAATGCTCTTGAAGAACTCAAGGCAGACGGTTCGATTGATGCGATCGTCAACAAGTATATTCCTGCATAAGCAGAACATTCCCGTATAATACAATGGGGCTGTTGAAATACACAGCCCCGTTTTTGCTTGATTAGACACTTTTTTGAAAGGCAGATTTAAGGCATGAGAGAACACAAAATTTCTCAGAAAGCGCTTGCAATTCTGATTGCGGCGGTGCTTGTCGCCCTTGTCGGCAGCTTTATGATTCCCGCTTTTGCTGATTCAGCCGACGCCGCAGCGCAGGGTGCGGAGGATGCGGGCATTTTTGCCGGCATAATCGAGGGCTTTGAGAAGCTGAAAACCGATATATACAATGTCCTTATCAAAGACTCCAACTATAAGCACATCACAAACGGTCTCGGAGTAACCGTCAAGATAACCCTTGCGGCACTTTTGATCGGTCTTCTTCTCGGCTTCTTTGTTGCAATTATCCGCTCAACTCACGATAAAACCGGAAAGGTCAAGCTTCTCAATGCAGTCTGTAAGCTTTACTTGACTGTTTTCAGAGGAACTCCCGTCATCGTTCAGCTTTTAATAATCTATTATCTCTGGCTCGGCAAAATGGGCGTTCATGAGAATCTTGCGGCGATTATCGCTTTCGGTCTGAACTCGGGAGCATATGTTGCCGAGATAGTCCGTTCGGGTATAATGTCCATTGATAACGGTCAGTTTGAAGCGGGCAGAAGCCTTGGCTTTAACTATTTCAGAACGATGGTTTATATCGTTATGCCTCAGGCAATCAAAAATGTTTTGCCTGCTCTTGCAAATGAATTTATCGTTTTGCTCAAAGAAACTTCGGTTGCAAGCTTCATTGCCGTTAAGGATATGATGAAGGGCGCAAATGCGCTTGTCGGCTTCACCTATAACATGAATATTCCTTACTTGACCGTTGCATTGATTTATCTTGTTATGGTTCTCGTTCTTCAGAAGGGCGTCAGCCTGCTTGAAAGGAGGCTTCGCAACAGTGACCACTGATAATGTTCTGATAAAAGTATCGGATTTAAAAAAGAATTTCGGCTCTCTTGAAGTTCTGAAAGGAATCAGCACCGAAATTAAAAAAGGCGAAGTCGTTGTTGTTATCGGTCCGTCAGGCTCGGGCAAATCAACTTTTCTGCGCTGCCTGAACAGGCTTGAGGAGCCGAGCGGAGGAACGATTGAGCTTGACGGCGTTGACATAACCGACAAAAAGGTTAATATCAACAAATACCGTGAAAGAATGGGCATGGTTTTCCAGCAGTTCAATCTTTTCAATAATCTCACAATTCTCAAAAACATTACTCTTGCTCCCGTGAAGCTCGGAATCATGGGCAAAAAGGAAGCAGAGGAAAAAGCAATGTCTTTGCTTAACAGAGTCGGTCTTGCCGACAAAGCGGGCGCATATCCGTCACAGCTTTCAGGCGGTCAGAAGCAGAGAGTTGCAATAGTCCGTGCGTTGGCAATGAACCCCGAAGTTATGCTCTTTGACGAGCCAACCTCAGCGCTTGACCCCGAAATGGTCGGCGAGGTTCTTGATGTTATGCGTGAGCTTGCACGCTCGGGAATGACAATGGTTGTTGTCACTCACGAAATGGGCTTTGCCAAGGAAGTCGGCACAAGGGTTGTGTTCATGGACGAGGGCGTTATCATGGAAGAAAATACTCCCGCTGAGTTCTTTGCAAATCCGAAAAATCCGAGACTCAAGGATTTCCTCTCAAAGGTCTTGATATAAAGAAAAAGCAGTCCCGCCTTGCAGTTGACAAGGCGGGATTTTAGTGTTATAGTTTATATAAAATATAATTACTTATTGCTGAATTTCCGGCTGATAATTGATGATAAGGGGGACGGATTTTGAAAACAAAAGCTTCAAAATTCATTTCGTGTTGCAAATATGAACTCGGCATTTTCGTTTTGCTCTGCATTCAGGCGCTGATGAACTTGAATGAAATCAAAAATATGGTGCTTGATTTTTACAGCTATTATCTTGTTGATTTTTCCATGGGCAAAACCTCAAGGCTTCTTGTCGGCTCAATCGTCAGCCTGCTGACCGACAAGCCGACCGAGGCGTGGATTCACGGCTTTGCGGTTGTTGTTTTGTTCCTGACATTGCTTGCAACCGCGCTGATTATCGGCAAAGTCATCAAATCCGCAAGTGATGAGCTGAGACCCTGCCTTTTGGTTGTAACGCTGTTTTTTGTTTCGGGTTCGTTCACTCTCTACGGCTTCTCGAAGTTTTTCGGAATGCTTGATATTTATATGTATATCGCCGCAATGCTTGCGGTTGTGTTCGCTCCGAACAAATATCTTCGCTGGCTGATACCCGCCCTCAGCGTTGCCGGAATCTTTGTCAACTATTCGTTCGCCATTTCATTTTTCCCGATTATTGCTCTCGTAACTCTTTATACGGCGGCAACTCAGAAGAGAAAGGGAACAGACAGCGCGGTTTTTGCATTGACCGTTGCTCTTTCCGTTGCCGCAGGAGTATTCTGCGTGTTCTACGGCTCCAAGACCATGAACATGACCTTTGACGAAATCTGGCAGTCAATGGAGCAGAGAAGCGGTTTGAAGTTTGATTATAAAAATATCCGCTACTTTGATTTCTATTTCTTCGGAAACGGTCAGGGCGAACCTGAACTTCAGTTTTCGGATTTCACTCCGCTTGAGCTTATAAAAATTCTCCCGCAGATTGTTTTTATGTTCGGAGTCAGCTTAGAGGGTGCCCAATCTGTTTTAGCCATAGCCCTCTTTATGATTGCGGCTTTTTGGATCGTTTGGATTATGTGCATCAAAAATTCGGAAACTGCGGGCAGAAAGTTCATTTATGTCTGCTTTATGCTCTCGGTTCTGTTTATTCCCGTTTGCTGTATCGTTTCAACCGACTGGACCCGTTGGATTCAGGCGGGAGTTATGACACAGTTCGGATTGATGTATTATATGTTCTATATGAAAGACGAGCCGTTTGAAAAAACAATGCATCAGCTCAAAGAATTATTCAGCGGTGGCAGAGGGCTTGCCCTTGCGGCGGTCTGGCTTGCCTATGCGTCAAGCATTCAGACAACCTGGTCGGTATAAACTAAGAAAACCGCCGTTTGAACGGCGGTTTGCATGATATTATATATTTGAATATTTATTGTTTTTGATTATCTGATAAGCCTTGACAAGCTCTTTTATTCCGTCGTCAAGCGAATATGACGGCCTCCAGCCGAGCGATTCAAGCTTTTCATTTGAAACAATATAGTTTCGCTTGTCAGGGTCCTGACCGACGGGCGCTTCAATGAAGACAAACTTCGGCAGAATATTTTTGATTTTTTCGCAAAGCTCTATTTTTGAGAGGTTGGAGTCGGAAAGTCCGCAGTTGTGAGTTCCGCCCTCCATTTTCTCAAAGTTTTCGATTGCAAACCAGAACGCTCCCGCAGCGTCACGGACATGCAGGTAGTTTCTCTTAAAACTGCCCTCAAAAACAATGAGAGTTCTGTCAAACACGGCTCTGTAAACAAAATCGTTGACGAGCAGGTCAGTTCTCATTCTCGGCGAAGCGCCGAAAAGCGTTGCAAATCTGAAAGCGGTCGTTCCGCTCTCGCTGAGCACGGCGGCCTCTGCCTCAACCTTGCTTTTTCCGTAAATCGATATAGGTTTAATCGGAGATTCTTCGGTGCAGAATTTTTCGCCCTCTCCGAGCCCGTAGCCGCTGTTTGTGCAGGGGAAAATTATTCTTTGCCCCTTTTCTCTGAGCCTCAGAATCATTTTAACGGCGTCAAGGTTAATCGAATAAGCGGAGCAAGCCTCTTTGTCGCAAATCGGGAAGCCTGCAAGAGCCGCAAGAGGAATAATATAGTCCTTGCCTTTCATCGCTTCTCTGACGGCGTTTTCGTTGCGTGCGTCGGCGTTGATTATCGTAAAATTCGGATTGGCGCAGCATTCAAGCAGGGGATTCTGACCGTAGAAAAAGTTATCGAGAACCGTTACCCGACAGCCCTTTGATAAAAGCAGGGGAACGAGCGTTGAGCCTATGTAGCCTGCGCCGCCGGTTACGAGAATATCAAGCATAATCATTCACTTCCGTTCTTAAAACTATCAGTATATTATCACACTTTGCTTATTTAGTCAATTTTATTTGCAATCTGACAGCGATTTTTTATAAATGATTTGCTTCAATGCCGCCATGATAAAGGCATTGAATGAAACAGGGGGGAGCGAAATAAAAAATATCTGGTTTGTTCAGGCAAACAATGTTTACGGCAACGAAATTCGCTCCGTTTATATTCCCTATGCCGCAGGCTGTATTGCCGCCTACGCTTTTGCAGATGAGAAAATCAAATCCGAATGCCGCCTTGAGGGCTTTATTTATACCCATGAGCCTGTTCGGGCGGTGATCGAAAAAATAAAAGACCCGTTTATTGTTGCGTTTTCATGCTCCGTCTGGAACTATGAATATAACAAAGCCCTTGCCCGTGAGGTCAAAAAGGCTTATCCGAACGCAACGCTTGTTTTCGGCGGGCACAATGTCCTCAGAGATTTTGAAACCTTTGAGGAATGCCCCGAAGCGGATATCATCATCTACCGAGAGGGCGAAGAAGCTTTCAGAAGAATCGTTCTTGCTCTGCTTTCGGGTGAGAGTCTTGCAGACATTCCGAATATTGCTTTCAGAGGGGAAAACGGATTTGTTAAAACCGACAGCGAGGCATTTTGTCTCAGCGAATATCCGTCGCCCTATCTCAGCGGCGTTTTTGATTCGATAGTTGACGGCAAGACGAATTTTTCGGCAATTCTTGAAACAAACAGAGGCTGTCCGTTCCATTGCGCTTTCTGCGATTGGGGAACGCTCGGGAGCAGAGTCCGTTTGTTCCCCATGGAAAGAATCAAAGCGGAAACGGATTGGATTGCCGAGCGTAAAATCGAATATGTTTACTGCGCCGACGGCAATTTCGGGCTTTTTGACCGTGACGAGGAAATTGCCGAATATATAATTCAGTTGAAGAAGAAAACGGGATATCCCAAGAACTTCAGAGTTTGCTTTACGAAAAACAGAACCGAATTTGTCAAAAAAATCTGCATGAGATTCAACGAATACGGGCTTGACAAGGCTCAGACACTTTCATTTCAGAGCCTTTCGCCCAAGGTGCTTGAAAACATAGGCAGAAAAAATATTTCGCTTGAGCATTTCAAGGAGCTTATGAATGAATACAGCCGATGCGGAATTTCAACCTCATCCGAGCTGATTCTCGGTCTGCCGGGCGAAACAAAGGAGAGCTTCTGCGAGGGGCTTTGCTCCCTGATTGAATACGGTCAGCACAAGGCGATTCAGGTTTACACCTGTGACCTTTTGCCGAATTCCGAAATGGGTTCTAAGGAATTTGTTGAAAAATTCGGGATTGAAACCGTCAGGACGCCTTTTGCCCAGGCGCATTGCAGCCCTCCCGACAACGATGCCGCCGAGTTTAACACGACGGTGGTTAAGACCGATTCTTTGAGCCGTGAGGATTGGATTTACTGCGTTGTGTTTTCCTGCCTTGTTCAGGCGTTTCACAATATCGGATTTTTCAGGGCGGTTGCAATTTATCTGAGAAACGAAAAGGGCGTTTCTTATTACGACATTTACTCCGCAATTGCCGGATACTCAAAGTCAAATAAAGGAACGACGTGCGGCAGCGTTTATTCCCTGCTGGAGAGGCTTGCAAAGGGCATGTCCGAGGGCAAAAATTCGTGGGCGGCGGTCTGCGAACCGCTCGGGGATATCTGCTGGCAGTTTGATGAAATATATTTTCTCAAAAGCCTTGAAAGAGCCGACGAAATCTATGACGAGCTTGAAGAATTTGTCGGAGAAAAATTCGGGAAAAGCGAAGAAATTTCTGCGCTGTTTGATTATCAGCGCTCAATTCTCAAACGGGTCGGAAAAGCCGAAAAGCATGAAATATATTCGGATTACGACTTTTTTCATTATTTCAAAAGCATATATAACGGCAGCCGTGAGCCGCTGAAAAAGGCAAAAAACCGAATAACCGTTGAGGACGGAAAGCCCTGCGGCAGTCTCTATGAATATGCCTGCGAGGTTGTTTGGTACGGCAGAAATCAGGGCGCCGCTCTTTATTCCTCGGATTGCTACAACCCGATATTTATTGATTTGGAGGAGCAAAAGAAAAATGCAGACAAAGAATATTTCAAATCTTAAAAGCAGACTTGCGGCAGCAGTTATTATTTTTGCCGCCGTGTGCGCCAAAAGCTTTTTCGGAATCGGAGCAAGAGGCCGTCTGGGCTTTTTGCAGATTGCCTCGATTCTTTTTGCAAGCGTTGCCGTTTCTGCAATGATAAGCTTCGGAGCTTTCGGAAAATGCGAAAAGCTCCTTTCGGGTCAGGGAATTACGGGCGTGCTTCTGCTTGCGTTTATCATGCTCGCTCCTCTGGGCAAAACCATTGTTTCGGTTGAACTCCTGATTTCTCTCGGCTTTGCGGCGGTTATTATTCTCTTTTCGGCATATCCCGAATGGATTCTTTTATGCGCCATTCTTGCCGAATGCATTGCGGTTTTCTTCGATTATGCCGCCGTTGCCTGCCTGCCTGCCGCTCTCGGTGCGGCGGTCGTTGCGTTCTCTCCGAAAATCGGCAAGGCAGATAAAAGGAGAAAGATTGTTTTTGCAATTTCGTCAGCAATCATGCTTGCTTTAACCGTTTATGCTTTTTATGTCCGCAGATTCACGGCGGTTTTGCAGTTTAATAAGTGGCTTATTGCTTATTCGGTTCCTGCGCTTCTGATTATGGCGGCTCTGATTGCTCTTGCGGTTTATTCTGTCAAAGTCAAAAATTATGCGGAAGCAGTCGGATACATTATTCCTGCCGTTTTTGAAGCGGTTTTGCTGACCATGGGCAGAGATGTCATTTTCACTTCAACCTCGGCTTTGCTGATTATGCTTTTCGTTCTGTGCGGCAAAGACACGGCGGCGGCAAAGGCAGGAGACAAGGCGACGGCTTATCTCGGAAAGCTTTGCAGAAAACAAACGGATTAATAATAAAAAACAAAAGCGTCGGTTCACTCGATGAATCCGACGCTTGGTTTTTATTGAAGTTTATTTTGTAAATTTAACGGCGTTTATTTAAATATTGCTCCGCAAAAGCTGATTTAATGAGATATTGTTGACGCAATATGAAATAATCCTTACGGATTATGATATTTTCTGCTTACGCAGAAAGTGAAATAAAATCCACCCATCGCCGCAGCGATTTCACACGCCGTAGGCGTATTTCGCATTGCGAAGCAATATTTCATCCACCTGAAAGGTGGATTTCATTGAAAAAGACGATTGCTTTCGCAATCGTCTTTTTCATGGCTGGGGAATAGGGATTTTTCCGGTGCTGCCGCACCTGTCGCCTCGCATACGCTCGTTGCCCACGTCGGCGAAAACAGTCCACCGGACTGTTTTCTTCCGCAATCAAAGATTGCTCCCTCCTTGTTCGAATCCCTATAACAAACTTAACTAAAACAAAAAGGTACCACCTTATCGGGTGATACCTTTTTATTTTGGCTGGGGAATAGGGATTCGAACCCCAACAAACAGAGTCAGAGTCTGTCG
>CAYXVM010000058.1:0-9892 GCA_964468465.1 uncultured Clostridium sp. | reverse complement strand
TAAAATTTAATGCCATGCGGGGGAGGCGGCGCATAAGGCTGCCTCCCCTGCAATTTTTCAGATTTCCATGATATCCTTTTCTTTTTCAGCCGAAAGCTTGTCGATATCCTTGATGAATTTATCGGTTTTATCCTGAATTTTCTTTTCTGCAATTTTAAGGTCGTCTTCAGTTATTTCTGAAGCCTTTTCCATCTTCTTGACCTTATCAATGCAGTCTCTTCTTATTGAACGAACGGCAATTCTTGCATCCTCTGCCATATTCTTGACATCCTTGCAAAGCTCCTTGCGGCGCTCCTCGGTAAGCTGAGGGAATACAAGGCGGATAATTCTGCCGTCATTCTGAGGATTGATGCCGATATCGGAAGTTTGGATTGCCTTTTCGATTGCATGAAGCGTTGAGGTATCCCAAGGCTGAATTGTCAGAATTCTTGCTTCGGCAACGGAAACCGCCGCCATCTGATTAATGGGAGTGGGAGTTCCGTAATAATCAACTTTAATTTTATCGAGAACCGAAGCATTGGCTCTGCCGGCTCTGATTGCTGCATATTCTGAGCTGAGAACGCTCACGGTCTTGCCCATTTTTTCTTCTGCTGCTGCAAAAACTTTTTCCATAGGGTTAACCCTCCTTGACTATTGTTCCGATATTTTCGCCGAGAACCGCTTTAACTATGTTCTGCGGGTCTTCAAGATTGAAAACGAGAATCGGAATGTTATTATCACGGCAAAGTGAAGCTGCCGTTGAATCCATGACCTTCAGGTCCTTTTCAAGAACCTCGCTGTGGGTGACAACATCGTATTTTACGGCGTCGGGGAACTTGTTAGGATCCTTGTCATAAACGCCGTCAACATTTGTTGCCTTGAAAATGATATCCGCCTTGATCTCTGCGGCTCTGAGCGCCGCACAGGTGTCCGTTGAGAAAAACGGATTGCCCGTTCCGCTCGCAAAAATGACTACCCTGCCCTTTTCGAGGTGACGAACCGCTTTGTTTCTGATGTATGTTTCGGCTATCTGGTGCATCTCGATTGCCGTCTGAACCCTGACGGGAACATCGAGCTGTTCGAGAGAATCTGCAAGTGCAAGGGAGTTCATGACCGTTGCAAGCATTCCGATGTGGTCGGCTCTCGTTCTGTCCATGTTTCCTCCGGAACGGCCTCTCCAGAAATTGCCGCCTCCGACAACAAGACCGACCTCAACGCCAAGCTTCGTTATCTCGCTGACTGCACTGCAGATTGAGTTGATTGTTTCAAAGTCGAATCCGTGACCCTTGCCGCCTGCAAGCACCTCGCCACTGAGCTTGAGCAGGATTCTTTTATAAACCGGTTTCATGTTAACACCGCCTTTATTCAGATTAGAAAAACTCTATTCTATATTTTACTTTATTTAAGCCGATGTGTAAAGCGTTATTTCACATTTTATGCAATTTTTTACTGCTTAATTTTCATTCTGTTCCGCATTTTTAACTATTTTATCACATATCGTTCAAAAATCATTAAACAAATTGTAAATTCATTGAAAACGCTTGCCAACTTCCCGGTATTAATGTATAATAAATCGGATATCATCCTTTTAAAGAAGGAGCAGACGAAAATGAAAAATCTTATTCTGCGAAACACCCCCGAAATTGCCGACATGTTTGATCTTCGCACGATTGACAGCGCAGACGGCAAAAATACATACGAGCTTTTTTGTGAAAACGGCAAAATAGTGCTATGCGGCGACTGCAAAATCAGTCAGGCAATGGCGTATTATGCTTATTTAAAAAAATACTGCGGAGTTAACCTTTCTCATTGCGGAAACACCGAGCTTTGCGTCAAAAACGCTCCGCTTTTTGAAGGAAAAATAACCAAGGTCATTAAACAAAAACACCGTGCATTTCTTAACTACTGCACTTTCGGCTATTCCTTTGCCTTCTGGAAATGGGATAAATGGGAGAAAGAAATTGATTTCATGGCAATGAACGGCATCAACATGCCTCTTTCGGTTGTCGGAAGTGAGGCGGTCTGGTACTACACAATGCGTGATTTCAAATACAGCGAGACAGGCGCACTTTCGTTCCTTTCGGGTCCTGCCTTCTGGCAATGGCAGCTCATGGGCAATATCACGGGATATTTCAGCCTGACCGATGTCAAATATATTGAAAGCCGTCTTGAGCTCGGCAAAAAAATCATCGACCGTGAGGTTGAGCTCGGCATGACGCCGATTCAGCAGGGCTTTGCGGGAACCGTTCCTGCGTCGATAACAAAGATTTTTAATAAAGCCCGCCTGCGCATGATTCCCTCATGGTGCAATTTTCCGATAACATATCAGTTTGACCCGACAGATCCGCATTTCAAAAAGTTCGGCACCGCCCTGCTTGAGAAACAGCGTCAGCTTTTCGGCGCATATCATTACTACGCCTGCGACCCGTTCCACGAAAACGCTCCGTCGGTTAAAACAAAGGATTATCTCTATAAAGTCGGCAGAGCAATCGACACAATGTACAGCGATTTTGACAAGGATTCCGTTTGGGTCATGCAGAGCTGGTCGCTCAGAGAGCAGATTGTTAAAGCCGTTCCGAAAGACAGACTTCTGATTCTCGACATTGACGGCAACAAGTATAAAGAAACCGATTATTTCTGGGGATATAATTTTATATTAGGTAAAATTCATAATTTCGGAGACAGAAACACCCTGCACGGCAGCATTCAGGCTCTTGCTGACAATGAATATTCAACTCTTGAATGCGATAACTGTTGCGGAACAGGTCTCTTTATGGAAGGAATATTCCAAAATCCTCTTTATTATGACCTTGCGTTTGAAATGCTGACCGAGGATTCGCCGATAAACCTTGATGAATGGCTCAGAGACTATGCCTACAGGCGGTACGGAAGCAGAGAAAAATGCCTTGTTGATGCAGTTAATTTGCTTCGCCAATCCTGCTACAGCGAAAAATGCGTCGGCAGAGAAACGGGTTCTGTCATTTGCGCAAGACCCGCAACCGAGCTTCGCCACACCGCTCCGAACGACTTCAGGGAGCTTCGCTACGACAACAAAATACTGTTAAAGGCTGCCGAGCTGCTTCTGAGCGCAGAGAATGCGACAAAAGACGGATATGTTTTTGACGCCTGTGATTTGGTTCGTCAGGTAATGAGCAACTATGTCTCGGCACTTTACGATAAGGCAATGTACGGCTTCAATAACCGTGATGTCAATATTTTTGAGCGTTCCTCAAACGCATTTCTGAAAATCTGCTGTGAGATTGACGAGCTGCTTCAGACAAGACCCGAGCTGACTCTTTATGAGCATCTCAAGGAAGCCGGTGATCTCGCTCTTAATGAAAAGGACAAGGAAAACTTTGAGCTTAATCTCCTTGCTCAGATTACAGTTTGGGGACCGATGTCCGATTCGGTCAACTACGATTATTCTTGGAAAGAATGGGGCGGCATGATAGGCACTTATTATGTCAAACGCTGGCAGAGCTTCTTTGAGCGCCTTGCCTATGAATTTCCGAAAAAGAAGAAGTTTTCAACCACCACCCGCAAACAGCATTGCGACAGGAACACCTACACGGGCAATCAGTTCTATAAAAGCTATGCCGAGTTTGAACGCAAGTGGCTTTCAACCGCAAATCCCGAAGCGCCGAGCAACGGCAATACTGTTGAGCTTGCAAGAAAAATGCTTGAAAAATATAAGCGTGCAATTTCAGAGGATTGAAACAGACTTTTAAAAGAATTAGTGACAGGAGGTTGAAAATTGAACAGTAATTATTCAAAAGGATTTTCTCTTCCCGAATTAACAGTAGGAAGCACCATAGGAATCCTCTCCCCCTCCTGCCCAATAACATACGAAGCCCCTTATGCAACGGAATTTGCCGAAAAATTCTTGAAAAACAAAGGATACAGGATTGTTAAAGGCAGTCTGTTCGGTAAATCAGATTCCTCTTACCGCTCAGGAACAATACGTGACAGAGCCAATGAATTGAATGAGCTTATCCACGATAGCTCGGTTGACTGCATCATGGCTTGCGCTGGAGGCTATGTTTCGGTTTCAATGCTCCCTTATATTGACTATGATTATCTGAAATCGCACCCTAAAATAATTGTCGGGCATTCAGATGTTACATCTTTGCTTCTTGCAATTAACGAAAAATGCGGTTTTCCAACCTTTTACGGACCGAATTTTGTAACTTCTTTTGCACACGGAGAGTATTATCAGAATTATGCGCTTCAGACTTTTGAGAGTGTCGTTAATCACAAAGGCTCTTTCATTATCGAAAAGCCCTATTTTTATACCGATGAAGTGACGGATTGGTATGAAACAAATGAAAAGTTTGATAAAAATGCAGCCGAAGAAAAGATGATTGAAAACGAATGGAAAACGGTTATTCCGGGAACTGCAAAAGGCAGATTAATCGGCGGAAACACCGACAACCTTTCGCTTCTTTACGGAAACCCTTTTTGCCCTGCGATTCAACAGGGCGATATCCTGTTTCTCGAAAATGTGAACGAAGAAGCGGATTTCTTTGAAAGAATAATTGCAAATCTCTTTTCTTTCGGAATATTTGATAAACTATCAGGTCTGATTTTAGGAAAGGCAAAAGGTTACGATGATATATCAAGCGAAAAAACTGAGATTGATATTCTTTTTGAGATTATCGGAAAGCCGAAATTCCCGATTCTGGCTGATGTAGACTGCGGTCACACCGTTCCAATCATTACGCTTCCTATAGGTGCGGAGATAGAGATGGATTCCGCAAAAAAATATATTACTGTTTTATAACATAAAACCATATTATTATTTCTTCGCAGACCGAATAATATTAACATTCAACAGATAACAGGTCGGTTTCCCAAAGGAACCGACCTGTTATCTGTTTTTGCCCACGAAAAGCCCCCCGGCGCAATGCCGAGGGGCTTTATTTGGGTTTTAGTTATCCGAAACGGATTTATCAGCTTGCAAGACCTGTTACCTGGTCGATTGTTGCAACGCCGCTTACCTTACGGTCGATGAGAGTTGCATCAACGGCTGTAATATAATCATCTTTCATGATGTCAGCCGCTTTAACTCTGTATGCGCAGTAGTCAGAGCTGTCTTCGAGATGCCATGTTGTAACACCTGCAACCTCATTATCAACCATGGTTGAGTCAACAGCCTTAATAACTGCATCGCCGTTAAGGTCGCCGAAGATGATTACATGGAAGGATTCTGCAAGTTCATCATCGCTAGTTTCAACTGTTCCCTTTCGGTCATAAACATCGATTACTGTACCGGTTCCTCTGTAGGGTCCGAAGTTAACATCAACGGGAGTAATAACAATATATCCGTCGCCCTGAACATCGATATATTCATTACGGAGCGTATCTTCTGTCAGGTATTCTTCAAGACCGTATACATACCATTCGCTGTCAGCTGTGTAATCGTCAACCGTGCAGCCGTTTCTGTCGATAATGGTTGTGCATGTATCATTCTTAGGAATAAGCATAACTTTAACCGGCTCGTAAACAGCATAGAGGTTGTAATCACTTGCAGGCATTGTGATGGTATCGGCTGAGGTTATCAGATTGGTTGAGTCACCCTCAACCTCAGACCAGCCGAGGAAGTTATAATAAACAAATGAAGGATCCGTCGGGAAGTCAATTGTTTCGCCGTACTTATATTCGGCAGTTGCCAAAGCATATTTAACCGTGGGTGCATTCGGGCCGCCGTCAGCAGGCTTGTAGTTATAGAACGTCATCTTGAACGAAGACTTGGTCCAGATTGCAACATAGTCTCTGTCGCCAACGCCCATGGTGCCGAAATCGGTAACGGGAGTTGTGGGATCATCAGCAGTTGCCCAGCCGCCGAAGTCATAGCCTTCTCTTGTCGGATCAACTGCGGGAGGAGTAATATCTCCGCCGAACGGAACTTTCAAAGACTTGCTTGAGCTGCCGTCGCCGAATACGCCTTCTCCGGCATTGAATGTTGCGGTATATAAGTCGTTCGTCCAGGTTGCATAAACCTTAACATCGCTGTCAGGCATTACAGTCGGGATAGTAGTTGGATTATTGTCTGCATCTACCCATCCTGCAAATACATAACCTTCCTTAACGGGATCTGCAACAGGAGTTACCACTGCGTTGTAGTAGTAACCATAATCTGTTTCCGAACCGTCAACAACCGTTGTCAGAGTGTGGAGATTTCTGTCGTAATAAACCTTAAGAACAAGAGTTCCTGTTGCGGGAATTACGCCGGAAAGTACGCTCTTCTCCGTGTTGAGAGTGAAGCCGTTGGGAACATTGGGAGTTACCGTCTTGGTGTTGCCGACTATGCCGTCGCTGTGAGTGTAAGTCGATGAAGGCGTTGCAGCGAAGGAGCCGTCAGTGCCCATTTCGTAAACTTCAATGATATAGCTTGAGTCTCCGTTGGGAGTAAATCTTGCTTCAAACTCAATACTCTTTGCGGGCATGGTTACATAATTTGAGGGCTGCAAGCCGTTCTCATCGAACCAACCGAAGAATGTGTAGCCATCCTTAACGGGAGTTTCGGGAAGAACGATTGTATCACCGTAGTTATAGTCTGCGGTTGTCTTTGTGCCTTCATTGTTCCATGTTACGGTGTAGGTGTTAACAGTCCAGGAAGCTGTGAGGGTCTTATTCTCTGCGGGCATGGTTGCGGGGATTTCCTCGCTCCAGCTTGCAAAGGTGTAGCCTTCCTTGGTGGGATTCTCGGGAGCGGTCACGGGAGTGCCGTAATCCTGAGTTATCGGAGCTATCGCGCTGCCGCCGTCGGTATCAAACGTGATTGTATACTGATTGATTTCCCACTGTGCATTAATGGTCTTATTCTCTGCGGGCATGGTTGCGGGGATTTCCTCGCTCCAGCCTGTGAAGGTGTAGCCTTCCTTGGTGGGATCCTCGGGAGCAGTTACGGGAGTGCCGTAATCCTGAGTGATAGGAGCAATAACGGTATCGCCTGTGTCACCAAAGGTGATTGTGTACTCAATGGGATCCCATGTAGCGGTTAATGTCATACCGCCGACAGGCATTGTTGCGGGAATCTCTGCGGGATCGCCGTTTTCATCAACCCAACCTGCGAAGGTGTAGCCTTCCTTGGTGGGATCATCGGGAATATCAAAGATATCCGTTCCGACTGCCTCGGTTATCGGATCGACCTCCGAGCCGCCGTCGGTATCAAAGATGATTGAGTATACATTTGCTGTCCAAACAGCGTTTGGATTGAGGTTTTTGGCGGGCATGGTTGCGGGAACTGCCGGTGACCAGCCTGCAAATGTGTAACCGTCTCTGACAGGATCGGAAATCACAGTGATAACTTCACCGAAGTTATAGGTGTCAGTCTTGAGAATAACGCCTCTGTCTCTGAAGGTTATGGTATAGCTGGTTACAGTCCATGTTGCATTAACGGTCATATCTGCCGCAGGCATTGTAACAACATTTGTGAAGTCAACTGTTTCGCCTGTTACTGCATTAACCCAACCGCTGAATGTGTAGCCGGTCTTTGAAGGCTCTGAAGGAGTCAGAACGGTTGCGCCGTAGAGATAATTTGTGGTTGAAGTGATAACGCCGTCAACGCAGGTTGAGAACTTATAGCTCTGTCTGTCAAGGTAAACCTTGAGAACAAGTGAGCCGTCAGCATCTACAGTGCCGGTCAGGACGCTGCTTGCATCGTTAAGAACGAAGCCGGTCGGAACGGTATATTTAGCTTCAACTTCAGCGTTCGTGGTTCCTGTAAGGTTCTGAACGGACTTAACATATTCGCCGTTCTCATCCATTACATAGAGTTCAACGGTATAAGCGGTATACGTCGCCTCGGTCCATGTTGCAACAAACTCAAGGTCTCTTGCGGGCATTGTTGCGGGAATCACTGCGGGATCACCGTTTTCATCAACCCAGCCTGCAAATACATAACCTGTCTTTACAGGTGTTGCAGGTTTATTGATTGTTGCGCCGTATTCATAGTATTCTTCTGTTAATACGCCGTCAACATTCCATGTTACCTTGTAGCTATCGATATCCCACTGTGCAGTAACGGTCATATCGCCTGCGGGCATTGTTGCGGGAATCACTGCGGGATCACCGTTTTCATCAACCCAGCCTGCGAAGATGTAGCCTTCCTTAACGGGATCTGCAGGAGCGTTAATTACGGTTCCGTAATCCTGAGTTATCGGAGCAACAGCGCTGCCGCCGTCGGTATCAAATGTGATTGTGTACTCATTGATCTCCCACTGTGCTGCGTAATTTGCATTGCCTGTGGCAGTAATGTTGAGGCTCGGGTTCCAGCCCTTGAAGGTGTAGCCCTCTCTCTCAACCGAGGGAGCAGAAACGAGTGCACCGTGGTAATACTGAGCCGATACTGTTGTGTCGGTTGAGCCGGTGATTGAGCCGCCATTTGCATTGAACGAGATAGTATACTGATTTCTTGCAAGGTAAACCGTGAGAACGGTTGAACCGTCAGCCGCAAGAACAGCAGAGAGTATGCTCTGAGAAGCAACCGTGAAGCCTTCCGTTGCAGAAGTGAATACTTCAACTCTTTCGCCGCTCTTACCGGTCTTGTTTGTTTCGACAGGAGTTCCGTAGTTGCCTGCCGTATCCATTGTGTAGGTCAGAATCTTATAAGGTGTATCGCCTTCTGCTGCCCACTGAGCCTCAAAGGTCAGATTCTGAGCGGGCATTGTTGCAGGAACCGATGGTGCCCAGCCTGCGAAGGTGTAGCCTGTTCTTGTGGGTTCTTCAGCAAATGCTATTGCATCACCGAATTTAACATCAACTGTCTTTGAAGTTAAATTATCGGCAAATGCACCGTCATTTGAATTGAAGGTTGCAGTGTAGGTCTTAGCCTCAAGAACGGCGGTGAATGTCAGATCACTTGAGGGCATTGTGTCGGGGACTGTGGGAGTCCATCCCTTGAATTCCATTCCCTCAACATCGGGATCTGCAGGCTGCGGAATTGCAGCGCCGAATTCAACGTCATAGTTTGCAACTACAACACCGTCAACAATGTATTCAGCGGTGTAGCTCTTTACGGTAAATGTTGCATAAACGGTAACATCGCTATCGGGCATTACAGCCGGGATAGTAGTTGCATTATTGTCGTCATCTACCCATCCTGCAAAGTCATAGCCTTCCTTAACGGGAGCTGCCTGTGCGGGAATTACTGCGCCGTAATAAACAGTCGTGTCGGTCTCAACGCCTTCAACAACCGTCTTCAGAGTGTGGCTGTTTCTCTCATAATATGCCTTGAGAACGAGAGTGTCTGTTGCCGGAATTGTTCCGGAGAGAACGCTGTTAGTGGTATCAAGAACGAAGCCTGCGGGTACGGTAGCCTCAAATTCTCTTGTGTCGCCGACAACGCCGTCTTTCATTGTGTAGGTTATTGTGGGAGTTGACGGATAAGTGCCGTCTGTGCCCATCTCATAAACCTCAATGATGTATCCGACATTTTCATTCGGAGTCCACTGAGCAACGAATTCAAGAGCCTTAGCGGGCATTGTTCCGTAATCGGAAGGTTTCTTTCCGTCTGCATCAAGCCAACCTGCAAATGCGTAGCCGGGCTTGGTGGGAACATCGGGTTCAACTATCGTTGAGCCGTATGCCGTTACCGTAGGTCCGTAATAGGTTTCGCCGTCAACAGTATAGCGAACGGGGAAGCTTCTTACATTCCATGTCGCAGTAATTGTTAAATTCTCTGCGGGCATGTAATCGGGGATTGTTGTGGGATCGCCGTTCTCATCAACCCAGCCTGCGAAGGTGTAGCCAGTCTTGGTCGGATTCTCGGGAACGGTGATTGCCGTATCATAATCCTGAGTGATGGGATCGATAACCGAATCGCCCGTATCGGCAAAGGTGATGGTATACTGATTGATTTCCCACTGACCCGTAATTGTCATGTCGCCTGCGGGCATTGTTGCGGGAATCT
>CAYXVM010000057.1:0-9963 GCA_964468465.1 uncultured Clostridium sp. | reverse complement strand
GCAAGGGCTGTCCCTACAAATATTTTGCTGAATTGTCATTTTGTAGCGGACGATGCCCACATCGTCCAAAAAGGATTTTCAAATTATTCGCCAACGGCGAATTGGTTCGTCGAGGACGCCGAACCCTACGGATTTATTGTGAATTTGTGCGTTTTCAGGCGGGCGAACACAGTTCGCCCCTACCGTGTTGCTGTTGATTTTTGCTGTTTTATCAAAAAAACTGCAATTACCTGTATAGGCTCTAAGGGAGTTTAAAAAACAGCTTTTGCGGAGCAATTATAATTGGTCATAGGCGGAGCCTATCCTTAATTTGCGAAGCAAACTTCATTTTTGCGAAAAACGGGCGACCACGCAGGGTCGCCCCTACCTTCATGTGCCGCAGGCACACTTCATTTCTTCATTTGATTTAGGGCGGCACGCAGTTACACCGACGAGTTCGCCGATAAGTTCTGCCTTACCGATATATTTTATGATATTTGAGCGATAAAGTCAATAAAAATCTTCAATGAATTTGCTTTTTGGATTAAATACTTGACAATCCCGGGCGGAAATGTTATTATAGCGAAAATAATTCGGGAGGTTTGGTTTATGTTTTCAACCATCATTCGACGCAGACGATGAAAGCTTGTATCTTTTTCGGGTACAGGCTTGTTTGCCGTGTGCCTGAACGAATGATGAAAAGTAAACCGAACTTTTTATTGTACTGTTGACGGCGCATGGCTGTTAACAGTATTTTTTATTGGAGGAATTATTTTGAAAATGCAAAAATCTTCGCTGAATGAAGCGATATATGAATTGATAAGCTTGCCTGACGGAGCCAGCGTTGCGGATTTGGGATGCAGGGATGCCGCTTATCTCAACGGACTTGTTGAAGAATTTCAGGGCAAAATTTCAAAGGCGGTCGGAGCGGATATAACGGACAGGTGTTTTGACAAAATTCCGTATTGTAGCCCCGTTGAATTGAAAATTATGAACTGTGCTGAGAAGCTCGATTTCGCCGACAATGAATTTGATTTGGTTCTGGCAAAGGATATGCTCGAATGTATCGGTAGAAAGGATGCCTTTGTCAAAGAAATAAACAGGATTCTGAAACCGGGCGGAACGGTCATCTGCGTTAACTGCGACTTTGACAGCGTTGTTTATAACGGCGAAAACAAGGAGCTGATTACCAAGGCGGTTCATGCCTATGCCGTCACAAAGCAGGGGTGGATGGATGATCTTGACAGCTGGATGGGAAGGCGGACATACGGAGTTTTTGAACAAAGCGGTTATTTTGAAAGCAGCGTTTCGGTTCACAGCGTGATTGAAACGGAGTACCGTGAGGGAACTTTCGGCTTTGATTTCAGCCACCATATCGGCTGGCTTGCCGAAGAAAACACGGGCGCATTATCCGCCGAAGAATACAAAGCTTTTCTGAAAGAGCTTGAAACCGCCGACAAAAAAGGAATGTATATTTTTTCAAAGCCTTATTATATCTATAAAGGCATTAAAAAGCGTTAATTTTCAGCCTGAAGCTTTCGGATTCGGCGGACTGTTTCGGCAACGGGCAGACCGACAATGTTAAAATAGTCGCCCTCTATTTTCTCAACGAGGGTACAGCCCTTGCCCTGGATTCCGTATGCGCCCGCTTTGTCCGAAGGCTCGCCGGTTGCAACATAGGCAAGGATTTCTTCATCGGTCAGGTCATAGAATTTAACCCTGCTGACATGCGAAAAGCAGTCGGCATTTCCGCCGCAGACGAGGCAAACGCCCGTTATAACCTCATGCTCTCTGCCCGAGAGAAGCCGAAGCATTTCGGCGGCGTTTTCGGGGCTTTGGGGCTTGCCGAGGATTTTTCCGTCAACGGTTACAATCGTGTCCGCACCGATAACAATATCATCTTTTCGGCTCTCGGCTGTTGCGAGAGCCTTTTTCTTTGCCGTCATTTCGGCGGCTTTTGCGGGCGGCGTGCCCTGCGGAACGGTTTCGTCAACCTCTTTGACAAGGATTTCAAACTCGACACCTGCCGTTTCAAGAAGCTCTCTGCGGCGGGGTGAGGACGAAGCAAGAATTACTTTTTTCATTTGCTCTCACCGCCGAGCTCGCCTCTGCGCTGCATTTCGGCAACTCTCATAACGAGAGCCTGCGTTTTGCCGTCAACAATTTCGCCCGAAAGCACCATATCGACCGCCTTGCTCAGGGGAATGCGCTCAACCTCCAGATATTCGTCGTCATCAAGGTTCATATGGGTTTCGGTGAGATTCCAAGCCGCATAAAGATGAATGATTTCTCCGCAGTAGCCGGGGGTGGGATAGAATTTGCCGAGGTCTGCATATTTTTCGGCAACATTGCCCGTTTCTTCTTCAAGCTCACGCTTGCCCGCTTCAAACGGGTCTTCGCCCTTTTCAAGCTTGCCTGCGGGCAATTCAAGAATGACCTCCATATAGGGATATCTGAACTGCCTTACGAACAGCAGTTCGTTGCTGTCGGTCAGAGCGGCAACGCAAACGCCGCCGTTATGCTCAACAACCTCTCTTGTGCAGGGCTTGCCCGTCGGAAGAGCCGCCTTGTCACGGCGAACATTTATGATTTTGCCCTCATAGACATAGTTTTTTTCAATTGTTTTTTCAAAAAGCTCCATGTGTTGCCTCCGCTTTGTTTTATTGAAAGGATTTTCGGAATATAAATAGACCCGAGGGGGTTATAAAATGGATTATATCACAAAACCTGAGATAATGACAGCGGAAAACCAAAGAAAAATGATTTTTTCTTTGAAAAAAGCTTATCCTTTTATAGGTCTGCATGTTATCGGCAAGTCATTATGCCAAAGAGGAATATTTTCTGTCAGCATCGGCAAAAGCGATAATCCTCTGCTTATTGCCGCAGGATTTCACGGTCAGGAGTGGCTGACGAGCTTGCTTGCGCTCCGCTTTGCCGAAGTTCTGCTCAGAGCGAAAACGAGAAAGACTCTGATTTGGGGGATTGACCCCTGCTGTATAAAGAGGGAAATAATCATTGTTCCCTGCGTTAATCCCGACGGAGTGCAGATAGCTATTAACGGAATTGACGGGGCGGGAAGATTTTCCGAAACCGTCAGCGCAATCAGCTCCGCTTCGGACGAAAAATGGAGCGCCAATGCAAGGGGAGTTGATATTAATCATAATTTTGACGCAGGCTGGCAGAAGCTCAGGGAAATGGAAATTGACAGCGGAATCCTTGGCCCCGCTCCCCGCAGATACGGCGGATTTATGCCCGAAAGCGAGCCCGAAACCTCAACGCTGGTAACGCTTTGCAAAATGCGCAGACCCCGCTGTGCCATTGCGCTCCACAGCCAGGGCGAAGAAATATTCTGGGAATACGGTCAGCGCAGACCGCCCCGAAGCGAGGAAATGGCAAAAATACTTGCCGCCGCAAGCGGCTACAGCCTTGTTGAAAACAGTGGCCTTGCCTCTCACGGCGGATTCAAAGATTGGTTTATTGAATTTTTCGATAAGCCTGCGTTTACCGTTGAAATCGGCAGGGGAGAGAATCCGCTGCCGCTGAGCGCTCTGGACGGTATTCTTGAGCACGCTCTGCCGCTTCTGACCCTTGCGGCGGTTTTATGACGCCGCTTTGGAGGCCTCGGCGGGAACATATTCAAACGAGAAGCAATGCGAACGGACCTTGAAATCAACAACATAGCTTCTGAAGGTGTTGCCCCTCATTGTGACGTTTCCGACTCTGATTTCGGTAACATAGCCGATATTCTTGCTGTATGACGAATCGTGAGAGATAATCTCAAGCCAATCGGCGGGATTACTGCCGAGGGTTATATCTTTATCGTTATCCTTCGCATATTCTTCAATCAGCTTTTTCATCTCCGAAGAGGTGATTTCAACCGTTGTTGCTTCGGGCTCTTCGGGGCTTGAAACTCCGCCGATAAGATAAGGATGTTTTGAATCTCCGCCGCCCCATACGCTGTCTGACGAAGCGGTTTTGCCTGCGGCATTGGAGAAATAGCAGGTGAAAGCGGCTGAGCCGTTGTAATCAACATACTTTGCCTTGGGGGTGTCCTCATCGCTTGACATGCCGAGAACTTCAAGGCAGGCTTTATGCAGATTCGTTCCCGCATATTCATAGCTGCTGTCATAGGCGTGCATGGATTTTTTAACGGTGAAATCATAATATTTTGCGTAAGTATATATTGCAACTATCTGAGCCTTTAATGCTTCGGTGGGCGAGCTTGCGCCGATTTCTCTCTTTGCCGTGCGGCAGAGATATTCAACAATCGGGATATCGGTATCGCCGTATTTTATCGTTTTTGGCGTGTCCGGGTCGGCCTTAACCGTTGTGCCGGTGAAATAATGGGTCAGAATCTCATCGTAGCTGCTGCCGTCTTTTGCCATTTTGATTGCGCCGTCCTGGCTCATTCCGACTCCGTGACCCCAGCCGTAAACATGGAAAATGAATTTTCCCTCAGTGCTTGCACCGGCGGATGTTGAATCAGGCTTTGAAGTTGCCGTTGTTGAGGCGGCAGTTGTTTTTTCGGTTGTGGTCGGCGCGGCAGTGGTTGTGGGTTTGGCGGTTGTTGGCTTGGTTGTTAAGACCTGAGTTGTGGTAGTTATAATGCTTTTAACAGTGGTTAAAATCGTTGTTGCAGTTGTTGCCGCCTTTGTTGTCGGGGCGGTGGTCGTGGGCTTGACAAATTGGAACAGGGTTGTAAGTGCGGTCGGAGCGGTTGTTTCCGTCACGGGAGTAACGGCAAAGGCATCAACATCAAATTCATCGATTGATGCGCCGCCTTTATAAAGCCCGTCATCGTTGTAATCATAAACGCCCGTTCCCATCTGCACGGCTTCGTTGCCGACGGCATAGGTTGTATCCGCTTCGTTTGTTCCACGCCCGAAAATAACGGCAAGAACGATGCAGACGATTATTGCGGCGGCAACGCACACGCCCGCAATAATGAGAGGTATTTTTGAATTCTTTGAGGATTTTTTAGCCGGATTTACCGGAGCGGGAGCGTCAAAAGGATTGCCCTCTGCGGTCAGCTCGTCAATCATTTTGCAAAGCTGCATGACAGCCGCCGCAACGAGATGACGCTTATCCTCGCCGGGTTCGGAGAAAACTCTCGCCGCCTTAGCGCGGTCGGAGTCGGCAACGCTGACGATGACGAACGTTCCGTCCTCACCTGCGTTGCAGATGCTTGAAATTCCGATTCCGAGGTCTGCATTTGAATTTTCCTTTGAAAGCTTTGCGCATTGAGCCGTGTAATCCTCAACGCTTTCGTTTTCAAGGCGGTCACGCATCGCCGTGTCGGGAATAAAGGTGTTTTCGGCGTCGGGAACGGTTGAAAGGGCTGAAAGCAGGGCTTTCGAGAAGCCGCAGGGCGAAACGGCAATTGTTTTGCCGCTTGCCATTGCGCTTTCAATATGAGATTTCAGCGCAGACTGCTTTGGAGCCTTCGGGGCGGCAGAAGTCGGAGCCTTAACAGGCTCAGAAACGGGTTCGGGAATGAAAGAAACATTCTTTTTGGGAACAAACCGTTCAAAAAACGCTCCGAAACTGCCCGAAAACGCAGAGTTAAGCCTGTCCTCATCGAGGGGAAGATAAATTATCAGACTTTTGCCGTATTCCTTTGCAAATCCCGAATACAAGCCGTCGCGAGAAGCGAAAACCTTTGATTTTTCGGGAACGGCGGACTGTAAATCGAGTTCTTTGGGATTTTCGGGAGCATTTTCTCCCATTGCGGCAACAATTGAACTGCTTCTGACGATTTTTGCGGAAATTAATTTAAGCAAACGAAGCTTGGCGTTAAGGAACATTGAAACGGGAGCGGCGGCAAGGATAATATTAGCCTGAACGGAAAGCTCAGCGATGCCCTGAACAAAGGATGCAGGGTCACTGAAATCGGCGGAAATAACCTCCGCATTATAGCCGTTAAGCTGTTTTTTGAGACAGCTTGCCGCACCCTGCGCTTTTTCTGCGCAGAGAGTGCAGATTCTCACCTTTCGATTCATAATATCACCGTTCCTTAAAAATTTTCAGCTTCGTAATTTTTTTACCAGCGTGCGCTTTCGGCATAGGGATTGCTCTTTTTGTTTGCATCGTACCATGCCTGGGGATATCTGGGATTCTGATTATAATAAGCCTTTGAGGGGTCAACGCTGACGCTCTCGCCGTCTCTTTTTTCTCTTGCAACAACAACAAGTCTTGCATCGTCAAAGTCGTAGCAGCAGGTTGAGAGGGTCAGGATCTTATCCTTTTCGTTGATGTCAACGCCCGTTGTATAGAGCTTTCTGCTGTCAATTTCCTTGATATATTCGGCGAATTTCGCGTCGCTTGTGTCAATGAAATTATAGGGGAAAAGATAGCCGTTGTCGTCTGCGGGGTCGGAGTTGGTTATGAAAACTGCATAGACAAACCAGGTGTGGTCGCCGTAGATTGTGTTGCATTCGATAACGGGAGCCTGAGCGAAGCCCTCAATCTCACGGTAGTTTTCAAGCATGCCGAAGATATAGTCATCATGGCGCATGTTGTGGCCGTAAACGACGGTGTTGCGGTGAAGGTTGCGCAGATCCGTCATTCTGTAATCGAAGAAGGGCACGCCATAGCTTGTGTATTTCTTATAAATATCCTTTTTAAGATAATAGGCGTTGTCATTGCCCTGAGCGATGGGCAGATTGATGTCAAGCCCGGGAATCGAAATCCAGCCTGAAAGGTCGCTGTTTGCCGTATAGAGCTGAGCATATTTTGCAAGCATTCCGTCCGGGAATTCAACATCGGGATTCTCATTCTGGATTGAATTGTCAACAACGGCTGAATTATCGTGCTCGCTGATGTTGGCGTTCATCTGGTTGGCGATGTTTTCGGAGCTTGATTTGAACCTGTAAGGCTCAATGAAATAAGAGTTGATAAGTATTCCGCAGCTTGCGATTATTGTAATAACGGAAAGGCTGAGAACGATTCTTCTGACAATTTCGCCTGCTCCGACGGGCTTCTTTTCGCCCGATTCTTCGCCGCTATTTCCGGACTTTTTGCCTTTTTTGGATTTTTTGCGGCTTCCCTTATCATCTTCGTCAAGCTCAATGCTGTCCTCATCAATCACGCCCGAGCTCATCGGCTCGGATTCATAGAGCCTGTCTGGCATGGGGGCAGGGGAGGTTTTCTGCTCATTCTGAGCGGCAGCGGCGGCTTCATAATCATTATCGTCGCCGGAAATGTTGATAACGAATCCGCCCGGCTTTTGCTCCGTCATTGCCTCAGGCTCGGGAGCGGAAACGGGAGGCTCGTCACCGAGCAGGGCGGCAAGCTCTTTTTCAAATTCCTCATCGGTCTGAGGAACAAAGGCATTTTCTTCTGGCTGAGGTTCGGCTGCCCCGGCAGCTTCGGGAGCTTCGGAAATATCGGAAGTTTCCGGTGCTTCGGGCTCGGGTTCGGGAGATTCATCCTCAATCTCAAAATCATCCCAGTTGAAATCGTCGCCGAAGCTGATTTCATCGTCGTCATTTTCGGCATCTGCCAAAGCGTCGGCGGCACCCCGTGAGCTTTCAACAAGCTCTGCGGCGGAGGAAAGCTCCTCTGCAACGGGAGCGATTCCTTTGTTTGATTCTATCTCGGAAAGAATATCGCTGAAGCCCGTTTCGCTGTTGCTCTCCTCTTTTAGAGAATTAATCATGCTGAAAATGCTGTCTTTTTCTGCGTCTGTCTCCTCGGCAGGTTTGGTTGCCGACTCGGGTGCAAAGAACGCTTCGTCGGGGATTTCTCCGCCGTTTTCCGAAGATCCGGGTTCGGATTCTCCGTCTTCGTCAAGAGACACAACGGGAATATCATCGTCAAAATAGTCCTCGGGATTCATCCACAGGTCATCGAGAGAGCTCTTTTCGCTCTTTTCCGGAACCTGCGGGTCGGAGAGAGCAACCTTTTTCGGCTCGGCTTCATCTGCCGAGAGAACGGAAATCGGCTTAGGAACGATGGTTTTCGGGCCGCTCTCCATGATATCGTCATAAAGGCTCTGAAGCTCATCGGCAAGATTCTTTTCGGTTTTCTCAATATCATCGTGAAAGCCCTTGAAAAGCTCGGGAGCTTTTGAATTTTCTTCAAGAAAATCTCCGAAATCTATTTCTTTCAATGCTTCGTCGTCTGCAATTGATTGAAGCTTTTCGGGTATTGACGACGGCTTTTTGTTATTGTTTTGATTATCAGGCATATTTCTATCCTCCGCTTAAAATCAGTTGGCAGCGGGCTGCCATTTTTCGGCGTTAATGTATGGATTTGTTTTGCCGTGGCTGTTATACCAGACCTGCGGTCTGCGGTAATCGGGATTATCCTTAACGAGAGAAGCGTCAATGCTTTCGCTCTCGCCCTCGTGCAAAAGTCTGCCGACTATGGCAAGCCTTGTGTCAACGCTCTTGCCGTAATCGTAAATGCAGGTGGAAAGGGTGATTATCTTATCTGTCGGTTCAAGCGAAACGCCCGTTTCATAAAGCATTCTCTGCTTGACCTGGTCGATGTAGCCCACCATGTTGCTTTCGCCCATGTCGGGATAAATGTAATTGAAGAAATATCCGTTATCGTCGGATTTCTGAGTTGTTGAAAGAAAAACAGCGCATATTTTAAATGTATATTCTTTATTAAGAGTGCTGTATTTTATAATCGGGCTGTCAATGAAGGTCTGCTTGTCTCTGAAATCATAGAGAGAGCGGAAGGACTGCTTGGGAATGCCCGAGGCTCTGCCCGTTGTGTGGCCGTGAATGACCGTGTTTTTTGAAAGCTCGTCGGTACGGCAGCGATAATCGAGGAAAATGTTGCCGTAATTCGTTGAGCTTGTTTCGGTCGTTGTCCGTTTGTAGAAATCCTTGACAAGATAATGGGAGTTGTCGTCGCTCTGCAAAACGGCGGTGTCCATCTCCGTGCCGGGGATTGAAAGCCAGCCGACAAGGTCGTTGTTGATGGAATAGGGCTGTTTAAGCTCTTCAAGGATTCCCTCGGGATAGCTTTCCTGAGCCTTCATGTTGTTTGAAATCACTTTTTCAAGAGCCGCCGCAGGGGCGTCGGTCTGAGCCTCGTCACTCAGCAGATATTCAGCCGCCTGAGCTTTTATCGGATTTTCGGGGCTGTCTTTTGTGAAGTTCATAACCGATAAAACGATGAACAGCACGGAAAGTGCCGCAAAAATCGGACAAAGTATCATTGATATTTTATTTGATTTCATTTCTGCTTTCCTTTCCGGTCAATATATATTCTCGCAAGATTCAGCGCCCGTGAGGCGTTGACATAGCGGTTATATTCCCTGTCATTTTTGCCTGTTTCAACCTTCTCGCAGGTCTGCACATCTTCTGCATCAAGCGCAATGTAGCAAAGCCCGACGGGCTTGTCCGTTCCGTCGCTTCCCGGGCCTGCGATTCCCGTTACCGAAATGCCTATATCCGCTCCCGAAACACGGCGGACTCCCGCCGCCATTTCTCTTGCGGTCTGCTCGCTGACTGCGCCGAAGCGGTCAAGCGTTTCTTTTTTAACTCCGAGAAGCTGCTGTTTAATTTCGTTTGAATAGCTGATAATTCCGCAGCCGAAAACCTCGCTTGCTCCGGGAATATCGGTCAGTCTTTTCGGAATATATCCCGCCGTGCAGCTTTCGGCGGTGGCGATAGTCATTTTATTCTCTTTCAGCAGTTCAACAACACGCTGTTCAATGTTTTCGCTGTCAATGCCGTAAACAACATTGCCGAGCCTTGAAATAATTTCATCAATAACGGGTCGGCAAAGCTCCTCTGCCTTGGCCTCCGTCTCCGCCTTTGCGGTAACTCTGAGCAGAGCCTCTCCTTTTTTGGCGTAGGGAGCAACGGTCGGATTTGAGCCGTCAATGAGGTCGGCAACCTTCTCCGCCATTGCGCTCTCGCCAATACCCATGGTTCTGACCGTGTGGGAGACAATTGCGCCCTCGGAGTATTCGGCAAGGTAGGGAATAACGCTTTCTTTATACATCGGTGCCATTTCGTAGGGAGG
>CAYXVM010000056.1:0-10033 GCA_964468465.1 uncultured Clostridium sp. | reverse complement strand
ATCCTGTCGCTTGAAGCAAAAATGAAGTTTGCTTTTGAATCCGTGCAGTTGAAGCCAAGCTCTCTGAGCTGAGCCTTTACCTTTTCACGGGTTGCAACGATGCGTGAAATCCTGTCGTCATAGTATTCGTTGTCGGCGATTGCCGCCGATGCCGCTTTTATCGAAAGAGTGTTGATGTTATAAGGATTAAATGAAAATTTCAGCTTGTTGAGGTCGGCGATAAGCTCCTTTGACCCGATGCCGAAGCCGACACGCAGGCCTGCAAGAGAATGGCTCTTTGAAAAGGTGCGGACAACGAGTAGATTGTCATATTTCTTAACAAGCTCCGAACAGCTCATGCCGCAGAACGCCATGTAGGCTTCGTCAATAATAACAACATTATCGGGGTTGGAAGCAACGATTCTTTCAACCTCCGAAACGCCGAATGCAAGCCCCGTCGGAGCGTTGGGATTTGCAATAACGATATTTTTACCTTTGCCGATATAATCGTCAACATTGACCGAAAAATCACCGTTCAGCGGAATCTGTTCAAGGTCAACGCCGAAAATGTCGGCATAGACGGGATAAAAGCCGTATGAAATTTCGGGGCAGGCGAGCGAACCGCCTCTGCCGCAAAAGCCCATAATCGCAAACGCCAGAACATCGTCCGAGCCGTTGCCGCAGAAAACCATATCGGGCGTAACGCCGAACTGCTCTGCAATCGCCGAGCGAAGCTCTTTAAGCTCGGGGTCTGAATAGAGATTCAGTTTGTTTATAACTTCGCTGTTCAGAACCTCCAGAACCTTCGGCGAGGGCGGAAAAGGAGATTCGTTGGTGTTAAGCTTTATAACCTTGACATTAACCTGTTCGCCCGGAACATAAGGAACAAGCTTTTCATAGTTTTTTGAAAGAAATCTGCTCATGCGTGACTCCTTATTTTTCAAATCTTATTGCTGCGCTTCTGCCGTGAGCCTGGAGACCCTCACGGTTTGCGAAAAGAACGATTTTATCCTTAACCTTTCCGAGCGCTTCCTCGGTGTAATAGAGATATGATGACTTTTTAACAAAATCGTCAACCGAAAGGGGAGAGCTGAATTTAGCCGTGCCCGAGGTCGGCAGAGTGTGGTTCGGCCCTGCAAGGTAATCTCCGAGAGCTTCGGGAGCGTTTTTGCCGAGGAATATCGAGCCTGCATTCTTGATTTTATCAAGCAGAGCAAACGGCTCGTCAACGCAGACTTCAAGATGCTCGGGAGCAATCTCGTTGGCGATTTCAACGCCCTGTTCAAGGTCGGAGGCGATAATGATTTTACCGTTTGTATCAATTGAGGTTCTTGCAATTTCTTCACGGGGGAGAAGCGGAAGCTGTCTTTCAATTTCCGCCTGAACGGCGAGAGCAAGCTCCTTGCTGTCGGTGACGAGAACTGCGCTTGCGAGCTTGTCATGCTCAGCCTGAGAAAGCAGGTCGGCTGCAACATAAGCGGGGTTGCAGGTTCCGTCTGCAAGCACGAGAATTTCGCTCGGGCCTGCAATCATATCGATATCGACAAGGCCGAAAAGCATTCTTTTTGCCGTTGCAACAAAAACATTGCCGGGGCCGACGATTTTATCTGCCTTGGGAACGCTCTCCGTTCCGTATGCGAGAGCGGCAACCGCCTGAGCGCCGCCCGTTTTGATTATTGTGTCAACTCCCGCAATTTTTGCGGCGCAGAGAATCGCCGAGGGGATGTTTCCCTGCTTGTCGGGGGGAGTGACCATGATTATCTCTTTAACTCCCGCAATTTTTGCGGGGATAGCGTTCATAAGAACCGTTGAGGGATAGCTTGCCGTGCCGCCGGGAACATAAATTCCGACCTTTTCAATCGGCGTTATTTTCTGACCCGCAATTATACCGTCGCCCTCGTCAATTCTGAAGCCCGAACGGAGCTGTTTTTCGTGGAAAGCCCAGATATTCTTTTTGGCGGTTTCAAGCGTTTCAATAAAAGCCTTGTCCTCGTTCTCATATGCCGAATCGATTTCTTCCTGAGTAACTCTCAGATTTTCGGGGCATGAGCCGTCAAATTTAAGGCTGTATTCCCTGAGTGCCTTGTCACCGTTCGCCTTGACATTGGCAATAATGTCGGAAACTATGGCTTCAACTCCGCTTTCAAGCTTTATGTCACGGGTGAGAATATCGCTTTTTTCGGCGTTCTCTATGTCAATTATTTTAATCATTTTTTGCTAACTCCTTTTTCAGCTTTTCCATGAGCCGGTCAATGTCTGCACTCTTGAATTTATAAGATGATTTGTTGGCGATGAGCCTTGCGCTTATCGGCATGATTTTCTCATAAACTCTGAGGTTATTTTCTTTGAGGGTCTTGCCCGATTCAACGATATCAACGATAACATCCGAGAGCCCGAGAATCGGCGCAATCTCAATCGAGCCGTTAAGCTTGATTATTTCAATTTCACGGTTGAGCGAAATGTAATAGTTTTTTGCAATGTTGACAAACTTTGTTGCAACTCTCAGCGGACGGTCAAAGTCCTCAACATAATCGTTCGGAGCGGCAACGCACATATTGCATTTGCCAAGCCCGAGGTCGAGCAGCTCATATATATCAAAACTGTCCTCTTCAAGAATATCCTTGCCGACAACGCCGATGTCGGCGGCACCGTGGGCAATATAAATTGCAACATCGGAGGGCTTTACGAGAAGATAACGCACGCCGTTTTCTTTATTCTCAAAAACAAGCTTGCGGTTGTCGCTGTAAATTTCGCTGCAATCGTAGCCGATTGAAGCGAAAAGCTCATAGACCTTGTCGCCGAGCCTGCCTTTGGGCAGAGCAATGTTCAGCATGATGAAACCTCCCTTAAAGCGCCGTTTTCAAACATATAGGTGGTTTTTGCCCTGTAACCGTCGGGAACGGAGTGTTCAACTCTGACGGAAAAACCTTTTTCGATAAAGCTTTCAACGAGCGAAAGCAGAGAAACGCTCTGCTCAGCGGAATCGAAAACAATAAGAATATCGCTGTCGAATTCACGCTTTCTCTTGTAATAAAGATTGAGACTGTCAAGATAGACAGCAAAGCCGATAGCCTGAATGTTTTCACGCAGCTTGCCTGCAAGCTTATCATATCTGCCGCCCGAAAGCACGGCGGACGGGGCTTTTTCAACATAGCCCTGGAAAATGATTCCGTTGTAATAATCAATATTGTTCATAACCGAAAGGTCGATAAAGAGCCTGTCGGCAAGCGGACTCTTTTTGAGAGAGGCGCAGATAAATTCAAGCTCACTGCAAGCCTTTTTCATTTCATCGTTGCATGAAAGTGCCCTAAGCATCGGAATTGCATCGTCCATTTTGCCGCTGATTTGGGCAAAGCTTGCAAGAAGCTCAGTTTTATCTCCGCTGACGCCGCATTTTTCGCAGATTGTGCGAAGGTCATGGGTGTTTTTGCTCTTTACACAGCTTGCAATTTCTTTTTTGGCATTTTCACCGATTTCAAGCTCGCTCAGCAGAGAGGGGATGAACGCCATATGAGAAATCGAAAGCACAAAATCCTTGTCAATGGTTTTAAGGCTCTTTGCGGCGAGCATCAGAACCTCGGCAACAAGATAATCGTCAACACTGCCGAGAATTTCAACGCCCGTCTGCTTTATTTCCTTGTAATCCATGGAGCTGTCAGTCATTCTGAAAACGCTTTCATTATAATAAAGCTTTGTCAGCGAGCCTGAAAGCTTGGCGTTTTTAACAATTGAAAGAGTTATGTCGGGCTTCAGAGCCATGAGGCGGCCGTCGGAATTATTGAAAGCAAGAATACCCTTGCTTGAGAGGAAATCTCTGTTATCGCTGTAAAAGCTGTATTCCTCAAACTTTGCCATGCGGTATTCCTTGTAGCCCCATTGTTTATAGAGCATTGAAAGCTCGTAGGTCAGGCTGTCCTCCTTGGACAGCGAAGCAAGAAATTCGTTCATATGATTCTCCCGATAATTTTAGTATGCTGACAGTATACCACACTTTATCGTATTAGTCAATTAGCGATTTACCATGCTAAATTGAAATAGAGTGGAAAATTATTTATATAAAATATACAAACCGAGCGCACCAAAGCCCGCCTGCGTCGGTCGGCAAAAGCTGAGCTTTGATGCACCCGTCATTATTTATCCGTTTATTGATTTGCAAAGGCAGTCGAAGCTTTCCTGACTGATAACATGCTCGATTCGGCACGCATCGATTGCCGCTTGGTCTGCGCTGACTCCGATGCTTTTGAGCCAATCGGTTATTGTTTCGTGGCGGTTGTAGATTTTGCTTGCAATTTCAAGCCCCGATTCCGTGAGCGTTATCAGCCCGTCGCTGTCGGTAACAACATAGCCGTGTTCCCTCAGATTCCTCATTGCAACGCAAACGCTGGGTTTTGAAAAGCCAAGCTCGGTTGCAATGTCAACAGAGCGCACGGCGGCTTTTCTTTTGCTGAGAATGAGTATGGTCTCAAGATAGTTTTCAGCGGATTCGCCCATTATCATTCGTTTCAACCTCCGTTAATTTCAGACATCTGATTGTTGCAAAACAATAATAACATATTATTATTCAATTATCAAGAGAAATCATAAATACTTGCCGATAAACTCTGTTATTCCGTTCCAATATATTTCGGGGAACGCATAGCCCGCCGCAGCGTGGGTTGCGCCCGGAACAACAAGCCGCTCTTTTTCGCATGAAGCGTTGTTGAAAAGGGGATAGTTCATCCAGAACGGAACTGTTGAATCCTTGTCGCCGTGGATAAACAGAGTCGGAGTTTTTGAATGCCTGACCTGCTCCAGAGCCGAGGCGTCCTTGAGGCTGAAGCCGAGAATGAGCCTTGCTGCAGGTTCGGCAATGTTCAGAATAACATTTGCGGGAATCTGAGTTTTCTCTCTTATCTGAACCGAAAACTGGTCGCAGAGCGAGGTGAAGCCGCAGTCCTCAATGCAGCAGATAACATTGTCGGGCAGAGCTTCGCCCGTTGCCATCATAACGGTTGCGGCGCCCATTGAAACGCCGTGAAGAATGATTTTCGCTTCGGGATCTTTTTCAACAATGGCGTTGACCCAATCAACGATATCAAGCCTGTCAAGCCAGCCCATGGTGCAGTATTTATGTTCACTTTCGCCGTGACCTCTGAGATGCGGCAGAATAACGTTGAAGCCCATGTCAAAGAATCTTTTGGCATAGCAGGCGTTCTGATAAGGCTCGCCCGTGTAGCCGTGGCAGGAAAAAGCATAGACATGGCTCGGCTCTTCAGCCTGATAATACATTGCATGAAGGCGGGTGCCGCTTCTGTTCATCATCGAGATGTTGTCATAGGCTCTCTCTTTGTGGAACTTCTGACCTGCCAACGCTTCATCGCTTTCATAGAAGCATCTGCAGTCCTCGTCCGAAACAACGCCTCCGGACGAAGCGACCTTTTTGATTCCGTTTCTGCTGAGATTCATTTCGATGAAAGCACTGCCGGCGGCAAGCCATGCAGAGCCGATGACCGCTCCGGGAACGGCTATTTTTTTAAATAAGCCTGTTTTATTTTTACTCATAATTATTCCTCCGTTTTATAAAGAAAGCTGCGCAGACCCAAAGAATGCGCAGCTTTACACAGTAACCGCAGCATTTTTCGGTTACATTAATCGTGATATTTGAATCTTTGAATTTTTGATGTGGTGGTTTTAACAAACTCGGTGCGTCTGATCTTAAAGTTGGCGATTCTCTTGTATGACGGAAGCTTTTCGTTAACCGCTTTTATAACCTTGCTGAAAATATCCGTCAGCTCTTCATCGGTGATTTCATCCTTGCTTTTGCCGAAACGCTCTTTGATTTCTTCAAAATTGGGGAAAATTCTTGCGCCGACAATGGTTTCGCCCTTTTTGTTTTCATCGCCGAGAACAAGGCATTCGCCGACGAGCGGGTCAGTGCTCAGATGATATTCAAGCTCCTCGGGGTAAATATTTTTGCCGTTGCTCGGAACGATAACATTCTTGCTTCTGCCGGAAATATAGAAACGGCCTTTATCGTCAACTCTGCCGAGGTCGCCCGTGTGAAGAAAGCCGTCTGAGTCAATGACCTTTGCGGTCTCCTCGGGGTTGTTGTAATAGCCGAGCATAACCATCGGACCTTTAACGCAGATTTCGCCGATGCCCGTTTCAGGGTCGGGGTCGAGAATCTTTGCTTCACTGCCGGGAATGGGAACGCCGACCGATTCCGCAAGATGAAGCTTATCATGGTTCATTATTGCAAGGGGAGCGCATTCGGTCAAGCCGTAGCCGAAAACAATCTGAATTCCGAAAGCCTTGAAATCCTCAAGAATCTGCGGATTTATGGGAGCTGCGCCGCAGATTATGAGCCTCATTGAGCCGCCGAAGGTGTCAATAATTTCTTTGAAGAAAACCTTTTTGAGGTCAAGCCCGACATATGAGCCCATTTTGCAGAGCACCTTGCCGATTTTGAAAAGGGTTTCGCCGTGAGGCTTTGATTTTATCGCTTTCAACAGGCGTCTGTGAATTGTTTCAAGAATCAGAGGAACCGAAACAAAAACAGACGGGCTGAACTCTTTCATGTTGTTAAGAACATATTTGAAGCCGTCGCAGAAAGTGACCTTTGCTCCGCAGTAGGGAGCAAAGAACAGAATAATCGTTGATTCATATGTGTGGTGGAGAGGGAGCATTGAGATTCCGCAGTCTTCGGGACTGATTTTCAGAATGCCCATCGCCGACATGACCTCAAAGCAGAAGTTTCTGTGGCAAAGCATAACGCCCTTTGAAGTGCCCGTTGTTCCCGAAGTGAAAATAAGCGAGCACATTGCATCGGGGTCGATAACTGCATCGAGATAACGGGTGTCGCCGTCTTTAAGAAGCTGTTTGCCCTTTCTGAGCAGGTCGGTGATTGTAACGATTCCCTCCTGAGGATCCTCACGGATGAGAACTATCTGAAGATCCTTTTTAAGCTCGTCTTTTCTCTCGTTGAGCTTGTTTGCGGTTTTTTTGTCGCAGAAAATAAGCTTGACATCGGAAACATTGAGAATGCTGTTGATATCGTCAAACATCAGCTCTTTATCGATGGGAACAATAACGCCCACGCCGAGAACGGTTGCCATGTATGAAAGGCACCATTCATAGCAACTCTCTGCACAGACTGCTATTCTCTGACCCGAAAGCCCCATGTCAACAAGGGCGGTTCCGAGGCGGTCGATGTGTCTGCGATATTTTTCGTATGTTATTTCGTAATGCTCGCCCTTTCTGTTTTTGATCTCAAATGCAGGGCGGGTGCCGTATAATTCAACACTCTGATTTATCAAATCTCTTAAATCTTTTAATTCTCTTACCTTATAAAAAGGCTTAGTCAAAGAGATGCACCTCCAAACACAAATGTATCAATATTCTATCATAGACATTATAAAAAATCAAGGAACAAATTCTTAATAATTCTCTAATTTTTGCACATATTTGGTGGATTTGTCACTTTTTGACCGCATATTTTGTATTTTGATGCGAAAAAACGGGCATTAACCGCTGTCAGCCAATGCCCGTTTTAATTATTAATCCGAAAAATCCGTATTATTCTGTTTTGGGAAGAAGCGAAAGAGATTTTTCAAGCTCTTCGTCGGTGGGAATATAATCGCTCATGGTTTTGTTGTTGAATGATTCATAAGCGGTCATGTCGAAATAACCCGTGCCGGTAAGGCCGAAAAGAATTGTCTTTTCTTCGCCTGTTTCCTTGCACTTGAGAGCCTCGTCAATTGCCGCTTTGATGGCGTGCGACGATTCGGGAGCGGGGAGAATGCCTTCTGCTCTTGAAAACTGAACGGCGGCGTCAAATACTGCAGTCTGCTCATAGGAGCGGGCTTCATCGATATAGCCGTCATGATAAAGCTTGCTGATGATGGGCGACATGCCGTGGTAGCGAAGTCCGCCTGCGTGGTTTGCCGAGGGGATGAAGCCGCTACCGAGGGTATACATTTTTGCAAGCGGAGTAACCTTGCCCGTGTCGCAGAAATCATAGGCGTATTTGCCTCTTGTGAGCGAGGGGCAGGAAGCAGGTTCAACGGCGATGAAATAGGGATTCTTTGTGCCGTCGAGCTTATCCTTCATGAAGGCTGAAATGAGACCGCCGAGGTTTGAACCGCCGCCTGCACAGCCGATGATGATGTCGGGATACTCGTCATACATTTCCATTGCGGCCTTTGCTTCAAGACCGATTATGCTCTGATGGAGCAGAACCTGATTGAGAACCGAGCCGAGAACATAGCGGCAGTTATCGGTTGTGACGGCTTTTTCAACCGCTTCCGAAATTGCACAGCCGAGAGAACCGGTTGTGTCGGGCATTTCAGCAAGAATCGCACGGCCTGCGTTGGTAGTGTCGCTGGGGCTGGGGATGATTTTTGCGCCGAAGGTTTCAATAACATTCCTTCTGAACGGCTTCTGATAGTAGCTGCCCTTAACCATGTAAACGGTAAGATCGAGCCCGAGGTAAGCGCACGCCATTGAAAGCGCCGTGCCCCACTGACCTGCGCCGGTTTCGGTTGTCAGGTGGGTTATGCCCTGAGCCTTTGCGTAATAAGCCTGAGCGATGGCTGAATTGAGCTTGTGGCTGCCCGAAGTGTTGTTGCCCTCAAATTTATAATAAATCTTTGCGGGAGTGCCGAGCTTTTCTTCAAGGCAATATGCTCTGATGAGCGGTGAGGGGCGGCACATTTTGTAGAAATTAATGATTTCATCGGGAATATCGATATATCTTGTTGTGTTGTCAAGCTCCTGAACGGAAAGCTCATGGCAGAAAATTGCGTCGAGCTCCTCGGGCTTGGTTATGGGCTGAAGCGTTCCGGGATTGATAAGAGGATCGGGTAGCTCTTTCATATCAGCACGAATGTTATACCATTGTTTCGGAATAAGCTCCTCGGGAAGATTGATGCGGTAGGGGATGTTCTTTTTGTTTGACATAATGATTGACTCCTTTCGTGCAATCTGAAAATAGAAAAACTCCTGTCCCTGAAAAACAGGGACAAGAGAATGATTAACAAAACTCCTGCGGTACCACCCATATTGACATATAAACTGCCCGCTCATTTAACGCACCATCATGCGTTCTTCGCTGATAACGGGTGAAGCTCCCGTCGGTCGCTAATTGCAAAAATACTTTCGCTCCGCCCTCGGAAGTCCATTCAATCTGAGCCTGTCTGCCGCAATCGCACCGCCTGCGGCTCTCTGAAAGACGGTTTTCAAACCTACTAATCTTCCTCATCGGTTTTGATGTTGGTGTGATTATAGCACCGTAAAAACACGTTGTCAAGAGCTTTTTTGCAAAATTTTTTTGTATTTTCTTACAAATTTTCGCATAAAATCTTGTAAGCTTGCTCAATTGAATTTGCATCGGTTTGATGATAAAATGTAATAGATAATTAGTAAAAACGGAGAGAAAAGCCATGAAAGAAAAAAAGTCCTCTCAGGAGCTTTTGAGAGACGGCTATGTTCCCAACGGACGGCTGTTTTCTTATGCGGCGGGTATTGCGGGTCAGAACATGAATTACGCCTTCATCAACGGATGGCTGTTCTATTTCTGCAACAATATCCTGAAAATCAGCGCAAACGCAGTCGGATACATAACGAGCATCAGCCGACTGTGGGATTCGGTCAACGACCCGATAATCGGCGCTCTGATTGACCGCCATGTTTTCAAAAAGACGGGAGAAAAGCTCAGACCTTATCTGATTTATCTTCCGCCGATAATCGGTTTGCTCAGCGTTCTGATGTTCACCGATTTCGGGGTCGGCAGCAAGGTTTCTGTTGCGTTAATTCTTGTTTTTTATCTGCTTTGGGATGTTTTTTATTCCATGCAGGATGTTGCCCTTTGGGGAATGCTTGCGCTCTCCTCGCCGCATTCCGAGGAACGGGCGAGGGTGTCTCAATGGACGGCAATCGGCGTAACGGCAGGTTGTGCATTAGCCGGAATATTCCCTCTTGCAAAGGACTTTGCTGTTTCAAATCTCGGAATCAGCATGAAAACAGTTTTCTTCGTCGGCTCTTTGATTCTCGGCCTAGGCGGTCAGGCAATTTCGCT
>CAYXVM010000055.1:0-10074 GCA_964468465.1 uncultured Clostridium sp. | reverse complement strand
GCTTTCTTCAAGAAGATTTTCGGCTTGACCAAGACAATCCCCGAAGCATTCAAAAATATTTTTTAAACAATGGAGACTTTATAAATCTTATACGAGGTGAGCCCGATGAAAAAAGGTAAGAATACTTTGAATGTATTCTCGTTATTAATTCTGATAATATGTATCATATTCAGTTCTGCATGTGCTCCTGAAACTGCCGTTGAAGATAATTCGGCATCAAATATTCCGGAGAATGAAGCTCAGATTTCTTCTGCCGTGTTAACTTCACAGACAACGAAAGAACAAGCAACGGTTGTTACTTCTGCTGTTAATGCCGTTAAAATGAATAATGCATCAACAGCAAAGCAATCATCAACCGCAGAGGGCAAAGCACAGCCTTCAACGACAAAAGCACAGCCTTCAACGACAAAAGCACAACCTTCAACAACAAAAGCACAACCTTCAACAACAAAAGCACAACCTTCAACAACAAAAGCACAGCCTTCAACAACAAAAGCACAGCCTTCAACAACAAAAGCGCGACTTGTAACAATAAAAGCACGCCCTTCAACAACCAAAGCAAGCACAACCGCTAAAGCAACTGAAAAAAGCACAAGTACAACTGTATCCGAAAAAGCAGATACAAGTAATAAGCAGACAACCAAACAAACTGTCGTAGGCTATATTGCTTCGGGAATGGTTGGTCTTGCCCGTAATATGCTTGGCATTGAATCAAAACCAAAACAGTCAACCGCTACGGAAACAACAACAACTAAGCCTCAATTGCCGTCTTCGGCAAAAATCAAAAATGTTCCCTATCTCAATCAGATTGATCTCGGTTATCCCATGGGATGCGAAGCAGTATCGGGAACCATGGTGCTTAAATTCTGGGGATACGATGTCACCGTTGCTCAGGTGGTTGAGGCTGTTCCCAGAGGAAAAGCAAAATATCAGGTTGACGGAGTGTGGTATGCGGCAGACCCGTTTGTAGAATTTGTTGGTGACCCTAAAAAGACTTCAAAAGAGGGAGCATACGGCTGTTTTGCAGATCCGCTTGTAAAGGGTATGAGCAAATTTGCAGGAGACCGTGTTAAAAATATTTCGGGATGTTCAGAGGAAGAATTGTTCCGTCATATTGCCGAGGGAAGACCCGTTGTTGTCTGGGGCGCAAGCAACGGAGTGACATTGAAAAAGGGCGTTACTTGGCAATGTGTCGACAAAAACGGAAAGCCAACCGGAAAAACTTTCCAGCAAATCACCCGTGAACATTGCATGGTGCTTATCGGTTACGACAAAGACTATGTATACCTCAACAACCCGTCTAGTGAGGCGAATGTCGCTCAGGAAAGAAGCGTATTTTTCTCAAACTGGAAAACTCTTTACTCTCAGGCAGTTGTAATTATTTAAGGAGATGTGAATTTATATGAAAACCGCAAAAAAATTAACTGCGATTCTTTTGACCGTTATTATGTTGCTGTCTTTCAGTCTCGCCGCATATGCCGCAGACTATACGACAAACTCGCGCTTTGCAATTATTTCGGCAACAGAAGCAAACACCAAATACAACAATGGCGATAAATTTATTTTTATGTTTTATAATCCTTCTTGCGTTTATTGCAAAAACATCGGCAATAATGTTGTATCGGTATGGATGGATACATACGGTATAACCGTTTATGGCGTTAATGCTTCCGGTGGAGGTTTTCCTCAGTTTATGGTTAAAGATTTAGGGTTGAGCGTTAGCACACCTGTTATCGGTTTTATTTCAGGCGGTTCAGGAACATATTATCAGGGCAACACCTCTGCAACTACTCTTAATAACGCTTTTTACAGCTTCTATGGAATTACTCCTACGGTTTCGGTAACAGGCGTTTCAATTTCCAATTCTTCAGCTTCGCTTACCGTTGGCGGAACAAAACAGCTTTCCGCAACCGTCAGCCCTTCAAACGCAACAAACAAGAGCGTAACATGGACTTCTTCAAATACTTCCGTTGCATCGGTTTCTTCGTCGGGTCTCGTAACGGCAAAAGCGCCGGGAAATGCGACTATCACGGTTAAATCAAATGACGGAGGCTATACTTCATCCTGCAGTGTAACCGTCAGTGCAGCTTCAAATGAAGCGATCGAAATACGCAATCCCTCAACAACCACCATCAGCTACGGCGACAGCATTATTCTTCACGCTGATATCAACGGAACTCTTCCCGCCGGTGCAAGAGTCGAATGGACAGCAAGCAACGGCAACTTTGATATGAGCGTATCTGCTGACGGCACAACCTGCAAGATTTCGCCCAAGTCAAACGGCAAAACGGTATTCACCGCCACGGTCTATGACAAGGACGGAAATTTAATCGGCACCGACACGCAGGAAATGACCGCAAAAGCCGGCTTATGGCAGAAAATTGTTGCATTCTTCAAGAAGATTTTCGGCTTGACCAAGACAATCCCCGAAGCGTTCAAAAGTATCTTTTAACCATCGATATTGAGGAGTTATCATATAAACACGGTGTAGGCTTTAATGCTTACGCCGTGTTAACTTTATGCAGATCTATTTCGCTCTAAACGGTTAGAATTATGCCCGAAATAGAGAAAATAAGAAAAAAATATTCGTGATTCTTAACAAAATTTTTCAAAAGCATGAACCGAAGTAAAAATTCAGGTATCTTTATATATGTGAAGAATTTCACAAAATCAAAAAAGGAGACTCTGCATGAAGATTTTTTTAAGCAGTCATTTCGACGGCGAAAATGTTTCTTTCACTCTGAGATTACGGAGACAACGAGAAACAGTTCGCCGGAACCGAGTCAAACTTAATTGTTAAAAACAGAAAACGGTGGTTTCCCCTACTCATTATGTGCGGGACATCAGTCCCGATTATATTACGGAGGTAAAAAATGAAAACTATTAAGAAAATTTCAGCATTAATCCTCAGCATCACCATGCTCATGACTTTATGCAGCGGTCTTATTAAGTCGAGCGCCGCAGGCGAGGTTCTCCCCGCAGAGGATGTCGGAATCTATGGTGCATATCACATTTCTTGCTACAGCGCTCAGCTTAAATTGACTTTCAGCAACGGTATTCACAAAACTCTTGATGAGTGCGGTTTCTATATCGGCACATCCGAGGACGATCTTCAGAAGGTTTCAGAAAAAGGATCATTACATCCCGAAACCATTTGGTATACAATGAGTGAATGGGGCATTGATCTTGAGCCTTCAACAACCTATTATTATAAAATATACTATGTTCTTTCTTCAGACGGCAATACTTATGAAGCTCCTCTTCAAAGCTTCAAAACTACTGCCCATACCGAAGGAAGCTGGGAAAAGATTTCAGATGCAACCTGCACAGCTGCAGGCAAATCAATCAAGCAGTGTACCGTATGTAACAAAATAATTGACACTCAGACTCAGAATCCGTTAAGTCACACTCCCGGCGAATGGCAGACCATAACAGAGGCAAACTGCGTTGTTGAAGGAAAGCAGATAAGACTTTGCAATGCTTGCGGCGTTCTTGTTGAAACAAGAACCATTCCCAATGAAGACGAGCATGATGACGGCGTCTGGAAAATCGATTTTGAAGCTACTGCTGACCACGACGGACAGATGTCCCGTTATTGCACACGCTGCGGTTCTGCTCTTGAAACAAAAATATTTGTATTTCATACCCATTCCGAAGGTTATGAAAGCATATTGAGAAACGCCTCTTGCACACAGGACGGAGAAAAAGGCATTTTCTGCGCAGATTGCGGTGCTTGTTATGCGACCGAAGTTGTTCCCGCAGCAGGTCATGGCGAAACAGTAACGGTAACAACGCTTAAACCTTCTTGCACTCAGGCAGGTCAGTCTGTTGATTTTTGTAAAGATTGCGGAGAAATGATCTCTTCCGAGGAAATTCCCGCAACAGAGCATGACGAAGGCGTATGGCAGATAATGCATCCGGCAACCTGCACAACCGAAGGCGAGGAAGCCAGAGTATGCACCGCCTGCAAATCCGTTGTTGAAACAAGAAAAATCGAGGCTCTCGGTCACGACAGCGGTGTATGGACCGTAACCAAAGAAGCAACCTGCGAAGCGTCAGGTGAAGAAATATGCACCTGCACACGCTGCGGCGAAAAGATTGACAGCAGAACCGTTGAAGCTCTCGGCCACGACGGCGGAGTATGGAAAGTTGATTTTGAAGCAACACCCGACCATGACGGTCAGATGTCAAGATACTGCACAAGATGCAACGCGGTTCTTGAATCAAAGATCTTTAAAGTCCACACTCATGTTTACGGTCACACGGAAACCTTGATTCCCGCAGGCTGTCTCACTAAAGGCGAAAGCGGAAAGGTATGCGCAAGCTGCGGCGTTGTTTATGAAACCGAAGAAATAGCTCCGCTTGGCCATGAATATTCACTTTGGTATAAGAACAATGACGGCACTCATTCAAGAACCTGCACAAGATGTCATGCTCTTGAAACAAATAACTGCACTTATGTTGACACGGTAACGGCTCCGACATGCACTGAAGGCGGCTATACAACCCATGTTTGCTCGGTTTGCGGCTTCAGCTATGTTGATGCATATACGGAAGCTCTCGGCCACGACTGGAGCGAATGGGCAGAATGTGAAGGCGAGTGCTGCCATGAAAGAGAATGCGAAAGAGAAGGCTGCGAAGCAACAGAGATTTCCGCTCATAACTGGTCGGATTGGAAATACAATAAAGACGGCAAGCTTTTCTGCAACGGAACAAAAACAAGAGTTTGCCCCGATTGCGGCGCAACCGAAACCAAAGAAGCTCATCATACCTCATGGTTTTGCCAGATATTCTATCCCATTATCGTATTTGTCGGCAACATTGTCCATAAACTTATTTACATTGTTTCACTTAACTGGCTTTTCCCCGAGTTGACAATTTATCCGACAATCTGATTATGAGGACTGATAAACAGTTATAATCACAAACCACGCCCGAAAGGACGTGGTTTGAATTTTTATTACTTCTTTTTAACTATTCTCGGCTTTTATATTATATTTTGTCGAAAACAATTGTTTTTTTTCGCAAACTGTGGTAAAATGCTTTCTCAGCGTCACAAATAAAGGGAAAGGATGCTGAAAAGTGAAATCACCTTTTGTTAAAGGTCTGTCGCACGGAATTCCGATTGCTCTCGGCTATTTTTCCGTTTCATTCGGATTCGGAATAATGGCAGTCAAGGCAGGCTTAACCGCTCTGCAATCAATTATTATTTCGCTGACCAATCTGACCTCGGCAGGTCAGGCAGCGGGAGTCGGAATTATTGCGGCGGGCGGCGGTCTTATTGAAATGGCGGCAACTCAGCTCGTCATTAATCTTCGCTATTCTCTGATGGGGCTTTCGCTCTCACAGAAGCTTGCGGATTCGTTCACAACCCCTCACAGAATGATTGCGTCGTTCGGAATTACCGATGAGATATTCGCCGTCGCTTCTGCTCAGAAAGAACGACTTGTTCCGTCATATATGTACGGAATGATACTGATTGCAACCGTCGGCTGGACGGGCGGCACAGCTCTCGGAGCGGTTGCGGGGCTTGCTCTGCCGGTCGCTCTGACGGCAGCAATGGGCATCATGCTTTACGGAATGTTCATTGCGGTTATCATCCCTGCGGCAAGAGCCAGCAGAAAAGACCTTGTTGTTATTCTTATTGCGGCTCTTTTCAGCACGGCTTTTAAGTTTCTTATTCCCTCGGTTTCGTTCGGTTTTGCAATAATAATAAGCTCGGTTGCGGCGGCTGTTATCGGAGCGCTGCTGTTCCCCATCGAGCTTGCTGAAACGGAGGAAAAAGCTGAATGACAATGGTTCTTTATATCGCCGTTATGGCTGGCGTTACTTATCTTATCCGCATGATTCCGTTCACGCTTTTCCGCCGTAAGATAAAATCAAGATTTCTTCAAAGCTGTCTTTATTACATACCCTATGCGGTTCTGAGCGCAATGACCTTCCCCGCCGTTTTCTATTCGACGGACAGCCCCGTTACGGCGGCTGTCGGCACGGCGGTTGCCGTTCTGCTCGCATATTTCAAGCTTCCGCTGATTGTTGTTGCGCTTGCGGCGTGCGCCGCAGCACTTGTGACCGGATTCATAATCTAAAAAAATAACAGGCTTCGTGCAGATTCAATGCACAAAGCCTGTTTTCATTTTTATTAATTGTTTTTACCAAACTGCGCTGACCTTTAAGCCCTCAACCGTATAGGTTACATCGTGGCGGTAATTGTCGTCAATCGCCTTGCAGAAAGCGTTAAGCATCTCCTCGTCGGGCATTACGATAGTAAATTTCATGGTCAAGCTGTCGGGAATATACATTCTGTCGCTCATCTGGAAGCCGTTGACCCACCAATGCATCTGAGGCTCCTGATTGACGAGCAGATCCTCGCCGTGATAAATCTGAAGGCTCATTTCCAAAAGCTGATCGTCGGTTGCGCATTCATAAAATGTGCCGAAGCTGCCGGGAGCACGGTTGTAAACGCCAACCTCGCCGCCGTTGGTGATAAGGTAATTACCCTTCCATATCTGGATCATCCACTCAAGTCCGTTATATTCAAATTGAAAGCGGCGGGTTACGTAATGCCAAAGCAGAGGCATTGAATTTGCCGCAATATCATAAAGGACGCAGAAGCCGAAGTCTCTCATCCAGCAGTCAAGGGTTGCATAAACCATCATCTCGGTAAGATTAAAGTCAAATCCGATGCCCATCAGACCCTTGCCGTCGGTTTTGCCGCACCAGCCGGTTTCGGAATTAATATATATTCCGGGGTTGAAATCCTCGGTAGAGCCGTCCTTAAAGGTTATTTTCATTCTGACCTGATAGAGATTCTCAGTGTCGGTCGGAACGGCGTAAATTGTGTAAGTTTCAACAACACTCATGTAAACGCCGATAAAGTGGCAGACCTTCTCCATGGTGCTGTTGCCCTGCTGATGATATTCGTCTCTCTTGTCATACATCTCCTCTCTGAAAGCGGTTGTGTCAACATCAAAAGCCTCAACAATAAGCTCCGCAGGCTCATTCATGCTCGGAATGCTTTTAAAAAGCGAAACGATATCAAGACCGCTGTTTTCAAGAATATGATTGCATGCCGCAGAAACAAATTCGTCAACAACAACATCGCAATATTCCGGGGGCACAAGGCATCTGCCCGTCACAAATCTGATTACCATGGTAAATACTCTGCTGATCTGAAGGAACTGCTGAGTTGTGAAAACAGGATAACCGTTCTCCCAAAGCATATCTTTGTATTCTGAAATGCTGTAAAGCTGAGGACGGGTTCCCTGAATTTCGGTTGTTGCCGCAAATGCAGGCAGGCACGCAGTCAGACCGATTACGATTGCCATAATCAAAGATACAATCTTTTTTGTTAATTTCACACAATAACCTCCATTTAAAAATCAATCTGATTTCCATGCAAATATACAATACTTTGTGATTATATCACACTTAAAGCACAATATCAACATACAAACCGCACAAAATAACTGACCGTTCATTGTAAAATATATGACCGTTCGCCGTATTTTCTCTTGATTTATATATATAAACTATGGTATGATATATTTATATAATTTTAAGCAGAAACGGAAGCGGTGAAAATGAAACGAATTCTGATTGCAGACGATGAGGCGAGAATAAGACGCCTTGTCTGCGACTTTTTGAAAAATGCAGGATACGAAACCGTTGAGGCGGCGGACGGAAAGGAAGCAATTGAAAAATTCTTTTCCGTCGGCAGCATTGATCTTGTTATCTGCGATATAATGATGCCCGAAGCGGACGGCTGGGAGGTCTGCAAGAAAATCAGAGAGGCAAGCGGCGTTCCGATTCTCATGCTAACGGCAAGAAGCCAGGAATTTGATGAGCTTATGTCGTTTGAAAGCGGAGCAGACGATTTTGTGACGAAGCCTTTCAGCCCGAGCGTTCTCGTAAAGCGCGTTGAAGCTCTGCTCAAAAGAGCGCAGAACAGTCAGGGCAGTTCCTCGAATGATATTATTTCAATTGATTCTCTTGTTGTTGATATCCCCGCTCACAAGGTCACTCTCGGCGGAGCAACGGTTGAGCTGACAATAAAAGAACACAACATTCTTGTTAAGCTCGCTTCAAGCCCCGACAGAATCTATTCAAGAGAACAGCTGCTTGACAGCATCTGGGGCGTTGATTTCGTTGGTGACCCGAGAACCGTCGATTCCCATGTTGCAAGGCTCAGAACAAAGCTCGGCTCATGGGGTGAAAAGCATCTTAAAACAGTTTACGGCGTTGGATATAAAATTGAGGTGTAAAAAACTTGAAAGGCTTTTTCTCAAAATTCAGGCTCAGCAGAATCAGAATAAAGCTTTTTGCGGTTATTCTTGCCGTTCTGGTAGTGCTTTTTATGATGACGATGATTTTTTCTTCGCCTCTGCTGTTCCGCTCCTTCTCCTATCAGACCTACCGCAGTTTTATTCAGATTGCACAGGATGTCAATAATTGTATGCCCGGCTCTGCCACATACTATTTTGACCTCTATTCGATTGCGGTCAACAACAATGTCGTTTTTGAGATTACCGACGCCAACGGTCTGCCGGTTTACACTTCAAAGCAGGGCTCATCGGTTAGCGGCAGCGATCATTTTGCATCATCTTCTTCAACTCAGTCAGAATATTCAACGCTTCAGCCTGTCAGGAATTATCCATATAGAGTAAACTTTGAGAATTTTGAAATTCTCAGAAAGCCTGCAACAAGCGCCAATTATTTTGTCTATTCCGCATCGCTTGATACGGGCGAAACGGTACATGTTTATTCAGAGGTTGCCGATGTTGAAAACATCGTTGATGTTGCGGGAAAAGTTTATTCGGCAATAAGCATTCTGATGATTATTACCATGTCGGTTATCTTCTATATTCTTGTTGCAAAATTTACGGATCCGCTTGTTGAAATGAACGACATAACCAAGGACATGGCGGCGCTGAATTTTGACCGCAAATGCGGCAACTACGGCAGCGACGAAATAGGCGAACTGGGCAACAGCATCAACACTCTTTCAACAACTCTCGACTCCACTCTGATGGACTTAAAGGATAAAAACGAACAGCTTGAAAAAGATATCGAAAGACGCCATGCACTTGACAATGCAAGGAAATCCTTTATCAGCAATGTTTCGCACGAGTTGAAAACCCCGATTGCAATTATTTCGGGCTATGCCGAAGGTCTTTGCGAGGGAATCAGCAACGACCCCGAGAGCATTCATGAATACTGTCAGATAATCAGAGACGAGAGCCAGAAAATGAACTCTCTTGTGGTTGAACTGCTTGAGCTTTCAAAGCTTGAAAACCGTGTTCAGCCCTTTGCTCCCGAATACTTTGACATCGGCGAAAAGGCGGCTCAGCTTCTGAACCACCTCTCTCTGCTCTTTGAGCAAAACGGCATAACGGCGGTAAACCGAATCCCCTGCCCTCTCAACTGTTACGCAGAGAACGATAAAGTTGAAATAGTATTAAAGAATTATGTGACGAACGCCGTTTCTCACTGCTCGGGCGAAAAACGCATTGAGCTGAGCAGCAGAGAGCATGACGGATTCATTGAAATCAGCGTGTTCAACACGGGCGAACATATTGACAGCCGTGATTTGCCCGAAATCTGGGACAGCTTCTATCGGGCTGACAAGGCTCACGGCAGAAGCGAAAACCGATTCGGTCTCGGCCTGTCAATCGTCAAGAGCATTATGGAGAATCACCGCTGTAAATACGGCGTTAAAAATGTTGACGGCGGCGTTATTTTCACTTTTGAAGTTTCAAAGGATAAAGACTACTATGAAAAAAAGCAGTAAAATAATAAAATCGGTTTCGGTTATTTTGTGTGCGTTTCTGATAACGGGCATTTTCGGCTCATGCTCAAAAAAGGAAGATCCGGGAGTTAAAACCGTCAAATCCGTTTCGAGCCGGAATTCAATTTCGTCTCTTTCTGAGGACGCCCGTGTTCATTACGCAGAAAACAAGACCGCTTTTTCCGAAAAAGCCGCTTCTTCGGGTCTTATTGAGCTTTATGTTGACCCCGATTCCTTCTCTTTCGGAATTTTGGAGACTACCCATAACAAGCTCTGGACTGCTCTCC
>CAYXVM010000054.1:0-10127 GCA_964468465.1 uncultured Clostridium sp. | reverse complement strand
CCTTCATCACGAGAACCATTTGGGCGGGCTGTGCCTTGCTTCTTTCAAGAATTGCGTCAATCTCAGCCTTCTGAGCCGTGCCGTATTTTTCATAAAGCTCGGGCTTGCCCGTGATGTCGGTGCAGATTTTCAGCATATGAAGAAAGCCTTCAAAATCCGAAACATCGAAATACGCAACCGTGATTCCGGCATTTTCAAGGGTTTCACGCATTTCAAGATGCCCCGAAAGCTTTGAGCTTGCAAGCACGAAATCGGGATTTGCCGCCAACAGCTCATCTTTTGATGGCGAATGAGATTTGCCGAGATTCACGGCATCCTCGGGCATTGGGAGGTTCAAGTCCACCCAAGCGTCGTCGGCAGAGGCGCAGACCGTTCCGCCCGCAAGCATCCAGATATCCGCATAACTGCCGAGCAGAGCCGCAACTCTTTCGTGAGAATTTACTGTGACGGTTCTGCCCGAATCATCGGTGAATGAATAACCGCTTTCGCCGCTCTGAATCTCTTTTTCTCCGCATGAGCATAGGCAGAGCAGAACGGAAACGGCGATTAATATAACAGAAATTGTTCTTTTCATAAAACATCCTTTCAAAAAACGGGTCATCGCTTTTGCACGAGACCCGTTATAATTTTTGTCAGCAGGTTGCGCCGCCCTTGACTTTCTTTTCAAGAACCGCCGATTTGTCGATATCGGAATTGAGCAGTTTGTCTTCAACATATTCAAATCCGATGCGGTTGACCGTGTCGGCAAAGCGTTCGCCCGTGATTCCCTCGTCACGGAAGAACAGTATAGCCTTTTCAACCGTATCGAGAACTTCTTCCTCGCTCGTGAACAGCTTTGAGAGCGGCTTTCCGTTGGCAATTTTCTTGCCCCATCTGCCGCCGATATAAATTCTGTAGCCGTTTGTGTATTCCTCGGTAACGCCGAACGGGCATTTGGATTTGCAGCGTCCGCAGCCGTTGCAGGCGTCGGAATCAACCTTCAGCATGCCGTCCTCAAGCGTTGCAACCTTGATCGGGCAGGAGGTTTCAACCTGACACTTTTTGCATCCTCTGCACTTTGAAAAATCAAACATCGGAACTCTCTGACCGATAATGCCAAGGTCGTTGAGGTCGGGCTTAACGCAGTTGTTCGGGCAGCCGCCGACGGCGATTTTGAATTTATGGGGCAGGATAACATCATGATAGCCCTTATAGAAACGCTCGTGGATTTCTTCGCTCAGGCCGAAGGTGTCAATAAGGCCGTATTGGCAGGTCGTGCCCTTGCAGGAAACAACGGGGCGAACCTTTGAGCCCGTTCCGCCGGTTTCAAGACCGTGCTCGGCAAGAAAAGCAATCAGAGGGTCAATGTTTTCATAGCGAACGCCCTGAATTTCAATTGTCAGACGGGTTGTCATGGCAACCTCGCCGCTTCCGTAGAGTTCTGCGGCTTCGGTTATCGCCTTGTTTTCTTCGGCGGTTATCTTGCCGTTGCGGGTGATGATGCGAACGTTGAAAACATCGCCGAAGCGTTTATCCTGAAGGCATCCGAGACCCTTTACGCGCTTGATTTCCTCAGCGGAGAGCTTTCCGCCGTCAGGAACGGAACGCTTTATAACATTAAAGGTTGCACCGCCCTCAAGCACTTTTGTGTTTGTGAAGCCGAGAGCCTTCAGCTTGTTCTGAACGAGATATCCTCTCTTGCCTCTGGCGCAGACAAGCAGGAGCTTTTCGTCCTTGCCGTATTTTGCCGAAGCCTCCGATGCTTTGGTGAGGTCAAACCACTCTGCGCCGGGCAGGGTCGGAGCGGGGTGAGCGTCGATGAGCTTGTAGCCCTTTGCCGCACCGTCGGCATATTCGGCGGGAGTGAAAGTATCAAATCTGCCGCTTATCTTATTGAGAAGAATTGAGCATGCGGCGGCAAACGGATGAATTGCGGTTGAGAACGGCGGCGCATATGCGAAATCCATTGTCACAAAATCGTCAGCCTTACAGCCCATTGAAATGCCGACAACGGCGATATCCGCCATTTTATCAACTGCGCCTTTGCCGAGAACCTGCATTCCGAGCAATCTGTGACTGTCACGCTCGGCAATCAATTTTGTAATAAAGAATGAAGAATCGGGATAATAATGAGCCTTGTCATCGCTCACGCAGAGAACCGAAACGGCGTCAAAGCCCTCGGCCTTTGCCTTTTCTTCGGTCAGACCCGTTCTTGCGGCGCTGAGCTCGTCGGAGATTTTAACAACGCCCGTGCCGAGACAGCCCTTGTATTCGGTCTGCTCTCCGCCGAGAGTCAGAGCAAGCGCTCTGCCCGTGATGTTGGCGGTTGAACCCATAGCCGACCATTGACTGCCGCCCGTGATGCGGTTTTTAACAAGCGCACAGTCGCCGACAGCGTAGATATCGGGCAGATTCGTTGCCTGATATTCGTCGGTAACGATACAGCCCTTTTCCGTTTCTAAACCGATATTTTCAAGGAATTTTGTTGCGGGGCGGATTCCGACGGCAAGTATTACAAGGTCGGCGGGAATATATCCCGAGGCGGTTTGAACGCCCTGAACGGAATCGGTTCCGCTGATTGAATTGAGAGCTGTTCCGGTCAGCACACGAACGCCCTTTGACTGCAAATGACGGCGGATATAATCTGCGGTGTCGCTGTCAAAAAGACCCGGCAGAAGCTGAGAAGCCATGTCGATAACCGTAACCGAAATGCCCTTTGCTTTAAGATTTTCGGCAACCTCAAGGCCGATAAAGCCGCCGCCGACAACAACGGCCTTTTTACAATTGTTTTCTTCGGCGTAGCTTCTGATATCAATAGCGTTCTCGGGTGTGCGAACGCAGAAAACGCCCGGAAGCTCAGTTCCCTCAACAGGAGGGATAACGGGCTGAGCGCCGACGGCGATAACGAGCTTATCATAGCCGACGGTTTCGCCGTTGACGGTGACCGTTTTGCTTGCGGGGTCAACTGCCGTAACCTCGCTTTTTGTGTGAACGGTCGTTCCTGTCAGCCCCATGAATTTTTCGGGGCTGTTGACTATAAGCTCCTCTCTCGATTCGATGGAGCCGCCTATATAATAAGGAAGTCCGCAGCCTGCATAAGAAATATCGGCGGATTTTGTGTAAATAACAATTTCTGCGTTTGGATTTTCACGCTTCAGCTTTGCCGCAGTCTTTGTTCCCGCCGCAACGCCGCCTATGATAATCACTTTCATAGTATTGCCTCCATAACAGATAAAATAACGGAAAAATTATATCATATACAGTCGAAAAAAGCAAATGAACATTTTGGCTGAAAAAAGCCCCCGAATACCGCTGATGCGATAAACGGGGGATAAATCATTTGTTAATTTCGATTTTGCCGTAAAGAGATGAACCGACAGAATCCGAGCGGGGAGCTCTTGCGGGAGCCTGAGTCTCGGAAGAAGAACCGTTGTCTCTTCTGTCTCTGTTTCCTCTGTAGCCGCCCTTGTTATAGCCGCCTCTGTTGTTATAACCGCCCTTGTTGTAGCCGCCACGGCCCTTATTGTATCCGCCTCTGCCGTAGCCGTTGGTGGGCTTAACGCCTTCTTCAAGAGTGATAACAACTTTTCTTTCGCTGTCTGCGCCGACGGAGTGTGATGTTACGCCCTCAATCTCCTGAATCGTTGTGTGAATAATGCGGCGCTCATAGGGATTCATCGGCTCAAGAACAACATTTCTGCCGTATTTTCTGACCTTTGCCGCATTCTTGCGGGCAAGGGCTCTGAGAGTGTTCTCTCTCTTTTCTCTGTAGTTGCCGACATTGATTGAAACTCTTCTGTGATCCTCTGCGCCCTTGTTGATAACAAGGCGGGTCAGATACTGAATAGCGTCAAGGGTTTCGCCCCTTCTGCCGATAACCGAGCCGTAGTCGTCTCCGCAGTTGATTTCGATGCGGACATCTTCTTCGTCTGCTTCAACGGAAATTTCAGCGTTTTCAACGCCGAGGCTTTTGAGAATTGTCTGAAGATAATCCTTAGCCTTTGCAAAGGGATCGTCCTCAACCTCGTAATAAGCTCTCATCTTTGCAGCAGAACCGCCGAAAAGGCCGAGAACCTTTGCCTTGGGTCTTTCGATAACATCATATTTTACATCTGCATCCTCGGGAGCTCCGAGAGCTTTGAGGGCAGCTTCTTTTGCTTCGTCAAGGGTTGCGCCGGTGCCGAATGCTTCTTTAATCAAAATAATTCACCGCCTGTAAATAAAGTATAAATAAATCAGTTGTTTGCTTCCTTATTCTTTGCAACAAGTTTAATGCTGTTCTCTTTTGAACGGCGTACAACGGTTTCGTCAATCATATCCTTGGCAATCATCTTTTTGGGATTGTAGAAGTGACCGACAATAACGGTTGAAAGGAAGCCGAAAATGCTGGAGGCAATCCAATAAATACCGATACCGGCAGGATAGTTGACAACAAAGTAAAGAGATAACAGGGGCATACCGAACATCATGCAGCCCATTGCGGGGTTGTTTGCCATGCTCGGATTTGACTTTTTCTGTTTAATCTGAGAATATACCGATGTTGCCATTGAAGAAAGGAAAGAGAGAACGGGGATTGCCCAGATGACATGAAGTCCGTGACCTTTGGGAATATCGCCGAGTGAAAAGAGGCCGAAAAATTCGAAGTTAACGCCCTTGATTGCGGCGTAGGTTGCCTCGCTGACGCCGGCAATGCCCTGAAGCTTGTCGATATTCTGCATAACCAGCAGTTCGCCGAGAAAGCTTGAATTGCCGAAAGTGGAAGTGTTGAGCTTTTTGACCGCCTCGGTGAGAAGCGTTATCTCCGCATCGGGAATTCTGAGAAAGTGGCTCAGGGGATAATAGATTGCACCTATAAGTCCGAAAAGCAGAACAAACTGAAAGAGCATGGGAACGCAGCCTGCGTTCATGGGGTTGTAGCCCTCACGCTGATAGAGAGCGCTCGTCTCCTCCTGAATTTTCTGCTGATTGCCTGCATATTTTTCCTGAATTTTGCGCAGCTTCGGCTGGATACGCTGAGTTTTAACCATTCCCTTTTGCTGGCTGATTGTTGAAGGAGTCATAAGAAGCCTTGCAAACAGGGTCAGCAGAATGATTGAAATGGCGTAATTCTGAAAGCCCACGGTGTCATAGATCAGTCTTAAAATAAAGCCGAAAGGTGTGCCGAGAATTTCATAAATAAAGGTCATTTTTTATCCTCCGGGTGAGAATGCTTCTTTGGCGGAACGGGATCATAACCGCCGGGGAACAGAACATTGCACCTCAATAGTCTGAAAATAGTGAGCAGGGTTCCTCGGAAGGCCCCGTGAACCTGAATCGCCTCAACGGCGTAGTGAGAGCAGGTCGGATAATACCTGCACATGGGCGGAAAAAGCGGGGAGATATGCTTCTGATAAAAGCGAATGGCAGCAAGTAAAAACTTTTTCATTTTGAACCGTCTCCCGCTCCGCAGCGAATAACGCCCAATTCCGTCAGGTGCTGCCGCATGACGGGAATGAGATCAGAGCTTTTAAGCTTTTTGGTTTTGAATCTTGCAACGAAAACGATATCGCAGTTGCCGCTGCACATCGGATAAACCGAGGAGAATGCCGCCTTGATAATGCGGCGGCATCTGTTTCTCTCAACTGCACTGCCGAGCTTTTTTGCGGCAGTAACGCCGATACGGCAGCCAAATTCCCTGTTTTTGACAACATAGGTGACAAGCTCGGGAGAAACCCTGGATTTCCCCCTGCCGTAGGCGTGATGAAATTCTGCGTTTTGCTTTAAAGTGGTTGCAGAAGACATTTTGCATCAATCCTTCTTCGGATTAGTAGGAAAGCTGCTTTCTGCCCTTTGCTCTGCGGCGGGCAAGAACCTTGCGGCCGTTTCTGTCAGCCATTCTTTTGCGGAAGCCGTGTTCCATCTTGCGATGACGCTTTTTGGGCTGATAAGTTCTTTTCATTTTTCTAACCTCCGTTTCAATAATTATATCTTCAGACCGGTTAAAGGTCTGAAACAATCGGAATTAACCTTGCAGAAGAAAAACACACGGTTAAAACTGATTATTAAGCATGGCAAAGCGAGGGTATAATACCCCTCAGAGTACCTATTATATAACAGCTTGACCGCCGATGTCAATATTTTTTTAAATTAACTTACTTTTCTTTTTTTCTTGCAGGTTTGACCGTTGCGTTTGATTGACAATGCGGGGGATATTGTGGTAATATTTATCTGTTATAAATTATTTTTCTGAAAAGTGGTCTGAATATGAAAAGCAAACGGAGTTTTCCATTGGTAACCGTAACAAAAAAGGCGGAAGCGTCGCTCAGAAAGGGTCACCCGTGGGTCTATGAAGCGGAGATTCTGCAATCCTTCGGCGAAATGAGCAACGGCTGTCTTGTTGATGTGCTTTCGCAGAAGGGAGCTTATCTCGGCACGGGCTTTTTAAGCCTAAACAGCAAAATCAGAGTCAGAGTGCTTTCCTCAAACGCCAACGAAACCTTTTCCGATGCGTTCTGGGAAAGGCGGCTGAAATATGCGGTTGAATACAGAAAAACCGTTATGGGCGGCGATTTTTCGTGCTGTCGGCTTGTTTTCGGCGAAGCCGACGGGCTTCCCGGGCTGACGGTTGACCGTTTTTCGGAAATCCTTGTGGCTCAGGTGCTTTCTTTCGGCATGGAGCAAATCAAGGATAAAATCTATACTCTGCTTGTTAAAATCCTCCGTGAGAGCGGCGAAACAATAAACGGAGTTTACGAACGCAACGATGTTGCAATCCGTTCGCTTGAGGGGCTTTCGGAATACAAGGGCTGGTATGAGCCGATTCCGCACCCTGCGGAAACCGTGACCGAGATAAAGGAAAACGGAGTTAAATATATCGTTGATTTTGAGAACGGTCAGAAAACGGGCTTCTTTCTCGACCAGAAATATAACCGTCTCGCCGTCTCAAAAATAGCAAAGGGCAAGAGGGTTCTCGACTGCTTCACCCACACGGGCTCGTTTGCGCTCAACGCCGCTTTCGGCGGAGCAGAAAGGGTTACGGCGGTTGATGTTTCCAAAACCGCAATTGAAACTGCAAGAGCCAATGCAAGGCTGAACGGGCTTGAAGAAAAGCTTGATTTTGTTGTTGCGGATGTTTTTGATTTACTCCCCGAGCTTGAAGCAAAGGGCGAAAAGCCGTTTGATTTCATAATCCTTGACCCGCCTGCGTTCACCAAGAGTCGAAAGACCGTCAAGGGTGCGGAGAGAGGATATAAAGAAATAAACTACAGAGCCATGAAGCTTCTGCCGAGGGGCGGTTATCTTGCAACCTGCTCCTGTTCTCATTTTATGAAAAACGAATTATTCGTCAAAATGCTCCATGATGCCGCCGCTGACGCAGGCGTTCAACTCAAACAGATTGAAATGCGTCAGCAATCGTGCGACCATCCCGTGCTTTGGAATGTTCCCGAAACCGACTATTTGAAGTTCTATATTTTTCAGGTGGTGTGAATATGTTCTATGAAAATTGGATGTCCTATATCAAAGACGATGCAAAGGTAACGAAAATTGCAATTCCCGGAGCGCACAATGCGGGCACGATGGGCATGTCTAAGCTTGCAAGATGTCAGAACGGCACGCTCTATGAGCAGTATCAATACGGCGTTCGCAAATTCGGCATAAGGCTGAAAACCGACCGAAAAGGCAGACTTTTTATCGCTCACGGAGTTTCAAAGGGTATGCCCGCCGAGCTTGCGTTTGAAAGCCTCGGCAGAGTTGTTGAGGAATTCGATGATTTCATTATTCTCGATATCAGAACCTATTCAAATCAGAAATTCGGCCCGATAAATCTGACCTACAAGAGCGACCCTGCGGCAGTCAGCAAGTTGATAAAGGACTATCTCAGCCCCGAAAAGTATGCGTTGACGGGCTACGGAGATGTCAGCTCCCTGACACTTGGAGATATTCGCAGACAGGGCAAAAAATACATCATCATAAACAGCAAAAAAGAATATGAATACAGCTGCGACTGCCCGCTTCTTGAACCGTGGGATCCCAAGATTTTCGGCTTGAAGCCCGAAAAATTTGCCGTTGAATGCGTCAATTATCTCAGAAATCTGAGCACGGAAGGCTTCTTCTGGCTTCAGACTCAGCAGACCCCGAATCCGGGCACGGAAAACGGCATAACCAAATGGACCGATGACCTCGACGAGCTTGACAGACCTTATTTTCCGCAGATTATTGCCGAAATCGCCGCAGATCCCGAGCTTCTTGAAAAGGTCAACATCATTGCAGGCGATTTCATGACCCGTGACTACATGAAAGCCAATGAAATATTAAGCCTGAATCTGCTCAAGGATATGGTTAAAGACGAGCTGAGGGCGGAATATGCCGCCGCAATCGGAAAGTGAGGATAAAAATGGAACTGACTGTTTTAGGAAAATACGGCCCTTATCCGAAAGCCGGAGACGGAGCCGCAAGCGGATATCTGCTCACTCAGGGCGATACTGCGCTTGTTATGGACATGGGCTCGGGCACGCTTGCAAGGCTTCAGCAGGTAATCGATATCAGAAAAATAACCGGGATTTTTATTTCTCATCTTCATTATGACCACACGAGCGATCTGCTTCCGCTTCGCTATCTTCTGGAGGAGATTGAACATACCGTTACTGTTTACACGGCTTATTCCGACAGCGAATGGTATAAAATACTTTTTTCTCATCCGAATATAAAGGTTGTCAATATCAGCAGTGAAATCAAGGTTAAAATCGGAGAATTCAGCCTTGATTTTTTCGACATGAAGCATACTGTGCCCTGCCTTGCCGCAAGAATTGAGGGCGAAAAAACGCTTGTTTTCACGGGCGACACGATGTATAACGAAAACATTGAAAAAGCCTGCGAGGGAGCGGATATTCTGCTTGCGGACTGCTCAAAGCCCGAGGGCTTCCCGGGGCCGCATATGAATGTTACCCACGCAAAAGCGTTCAGCGACAGGCTCGGAATAAAAATAATTTCAACGCATTTAAGCCCGGATTACGATCCATCCGTGGAATACAAAGACTACCCCGACATAACCGTTGCGGAAGAAATGAAAACATATGTGTTTTAATGTAAAAACGGAAAATCACAAGGAGACAGATTAATGAAAAAATACAGTTCAATGATAATAGGCCATGCAACGATGGATTCAAACACCGACCATCTCGGCAATACGGTCAGAATAGTCGGTGGAGCGGTCGTTTTCTCCTCCGCAAGCGCATATGCGCTCGGTCACAGGGTCGCCGCCGTAACGAAGCTTGCCGAAAAGGATAAGGAAAGGCTTGAGAGCTTCACCATGCCCAAGGAGGATATTTTCTGCCTGCCTTCGGAGAAATCCTGCGACATGGTTAATGTCTATCACACCCCCGACAAGGAGCGCAGAACGTGCAAATGCCTTTCGGTCGGCGATCCGTTCAACGCCGCCGAGCTTCCGAACATCGAGGCGGAAATTTATCATCTTGCGGGTCTTGTTTACGGCGATTTTGATTCCGATTTGATAAAAACGCTATCAAAAAAAGCGCCCGTTGCGCTTGATGTTCAGGGGATGCTCAGGCATGTTGCGCCCGACGGTTCAATGTATTTTGAGGATTGGGCGGCGAAGAAAGAATGTCTGCCGTTCATCGATTATCTCAAAACCGACGCCGCCGAAGCTGAAATCATGACGGGCTGTGCCGACAGGCGTGAAGCCGCAAAGCATCTTTATTCATGGGGCGCAAAGGAAATACTGATAACCCACAACAGCGAGGTTCTTGCCTATGACGGAAAGGATTTTTACACCTGCCCGATAAGAGCAAGAAATCTCAGCGGAAGAACGGGCAGGGGAGACACGACCTTTGCCGCCTACATCAACGAACGCCTTTCGCACTCAATACCGGAATCGCTTCTCACCGCCACGGCAACGGTTTCGCTGAAAATGGAAACTCCCGGGCCGTTCAAGGGCACGAGAGCGGATGTTGAAAAATATATTGAAGAATTTTATGCCGATTTAAAATAATATTGCTTATTGACCAAAGTTAATAAAATATCCTACATCTGTTTATAGCTTATTCATACTGAATTAATATTTGCGGGTTATATTCTAAATGTACTCAGCGGGAGCCGCAACCCGCAGAGTGCTACTCATTTTTCATTTTTGAGTACGCAATACCCCTCCT
>CAYXVM010000053.1:0-10135 GCA_964468465.1 uncultured Clostridium sp. | reverse complement strand
ATTTGTTATATCATGCTCAGATACCGGCGGTAATGGTTGAATGCGGATTTTTATCTAATCAAAAGGAAGCTGATAATTTAAAAGATGATGCATATCAAAATAAAATGGCATTTCTGATTGCCCTTGGTATATTTGATTTCTTTAATAATACGGAGGAAAGCCAAAATGGCGGGTAAAACAAAATCATTGTATATTTGCAGTCAATGCGGATATGAAAGCGCAAAATGGTACGGATGCTGCCCGAGCTGTAATGAATGGAATACCATGGAGGAAGAAATTCGTACCCCACAGCAACAAAAAGCCTCAAAAGCGCCTCAAAGAGCGGTCTTTGCTCAAACAATAAACGAAATAGATGCAGATGACGAAATCCGTTTTAAAACGGGAATGGATGAACTTGACCGTGTTCTCGGCGGCGGTATCGTTAAAGGCTCTTTGGTTCTTCTGAGCGGCGATCCGGGCATCGGAAAATCAACAATATTACTTCAGATTTGTGAATATCTCGGGCGAAATCTTAAAATTCTATATGTTTCAGGCGAAGAATCTGCAAGGCAGATAAAGCTCCGTGCTCAGCGTCTCGGAGTTAAAACCGAGAATCTCTATATTATGTGCCAGACCGATGTTGAATCCATAACCGAATATATTCGTTCATCAAAACCTGATCTGGTAATAGTTGATTCAATTCAGACGATGTGTGTTTCTGAAATCAGTTCATCCCTCGGCAGCATAACTCAGGTCAGAGAGTCGGCCAATCTCTTCATGCAATGTGCAAAATCGCTCGGAATACCCACAATTCTTGTCGGACATGTCAATAAAGACGGGAACATTGCAGGCCCGAAGGTTCTCGAACATATCGTTGACTGCGTTCTTTATTTTGAAGGTGACCGTCATTTATCATACCGAATCCTCAGAGCGGTTAAAAACCGTTACGGCTCTACAAATGAAATCGGTGTTTTTGAAATGCTGGACAAGGGCTTGGTCGAAGTCATGAACCCGTCAATGATGCTCATATCAGGCAAACCCAAGGATGCGGCGGGAACCTGCATCGCCTGTGTTATGGAAGGAAGCCGACCGATTCTTGCTGAAGTTCAGGGCTTGGTTTCAGCTTCAAATTTCGGCAACCCGAGACGAATGTCAACAGGATTTGACTATAACCGAATGTCTATGCTTCTTGCTGTATTAGAAAAGAGAGCAGGATATTTTTTCAGCAACTGTGACGCTTATATTAATGTAATCGGCGGTCTGAGACTTGATGAACCCGCAACTGATTTATCCGTTGCATTGGCGCTTATTTCAAGCCTTAAAGATACTCCGATAAGGGATGATACGCTAGCAATCGGTGAAGTCGGTCTCAGCGGAGAAATAAGAGCCGTATCCTTCTGCGAAATGAGGATAACGGAGGCAGAAAGGCTCGGCTTCAAAAGATGCATTATTCCGAAACATAACCTTAAAACTCTTTCAGAAAGCTTCAAAGGCAATGTCGAGATAGTCGGAGCAAGAAATGTCAACGAAGCATTCAATGCCGCAACATAAAATGAAATATGTAGAAAAAGCCAATCTTCCCGACGGAATGATTTCATTAGCCGCAATCAGCTGTCGGGCAGGGGAGACAATCCAAAAATTAAACTCAATCGGAATAAAGACAGTAGAAATACCGTGCAGTCCGTATCTTCCGAAACCGGTCAATTCACATGCTGATCTGCAAATTCTTCATTTTGGGAAAAATAACATTTTCTGCCAATGTGAACATTTGTTCATAGGGGAGTTCAAGAATATTTTTAATTTCGAATTAATTGATGAAGTTCCGGGAAATAAATATCCGCAGGATGTTCGGCTTAACGGAACCGTTATTGGAGATAAATTCATATGCAACAAGAGAACGATATCAAGAAATGTGCTTGAATTTGCCGAGCGAAACGGTTTTACCGTTATAAACACAAATCAAGGCTACTGCAAATGCTCGGTTTGTGTTGTTGACGAAAATGCTATAATAACCGATGATGAATCCGTCTTTTCAGCCGCTGGAAAATTTCTGAATGATGCATTGTTAATCTCAAAAGGTTCCATTGGCTTGAAAGGATACAATTACGGATTCATCGGCGGATGCTGCGGAAAAATAAGCAAAGATGTTTTAGCAGTTAACGGTCTGATTGAAAGCCACAGCGATTATAAAAAGATAATCGATTTCCTTGATAAACATTCAGTCCGCTGTCTTGAACTGACAAATAGGCCGCTTGAAGATATCGGCGGTATTCTGCCGCTTATTGAAAGATGAGTTAAACCATAGTATATTTAACTTTATAGCCCTCCCCCTAATTATACAAAACATTTATTTTGTATAATTATATTGATTTTTGAATTCGGGTGTGTTATAATACTCTCAGACAAATTATTTACAAAAAAGAGTGTGTTTGACTATGAGAATTGAAGAATTTGTAACTATGCCCCTTCTTGTTCAAAAATATCTGAATTATCTGATCGTTGTTAAAAGCAAGTCAAAGCTGACGGCGCTTGAATATGCTTCAGACCTCAGAACTTTTTTCAGATTCATTATGCGAAAAAAAATTCTCTGCGATAAAGATATTCCGTTTGATGAAATAAATATATCCGGTCTTTCAGATGATATTATTAAAAATGTTGCACTTGATGAAGCTTACGCTTTTCTTGCTTATTGCAGACACAATCGCAACAATTCCGATAATGCAATCGCCCGAAAAGTTGTTTCTATAAAAAGGTTTTACAAATTCCTTGAAGTCAATAACATAATCAGCGAAAACAGAATCGCCTTTCTTGAAGCTCCTCAAACAAAAAGAGCTTTGCCAAAGTATTTGACACTTGAGCAAAGCGTTAAATTATTAAACAGCGTTGACGGAAAATATAAAGAAAGAGATTTTTGCATTTTAACCTTATTTCTGAATTGCGGGCTTCGTCTTTCTGAGCTTGTCGGAATCAACATTTCTCACATCAGAGATGATAACACTCTTGTTGTCATCGGAAAAGGAAATAAAGAGCGTACTATTTATCTTAACGATGCATGCGTTAAAGCAATCTCCGATTATCTCGCTGTCAGACCTGTTGACGGAGTTAAAGACCGAGACGCACTATTTATAAGCAGTCAAAAGCGTCGTATCAGCAACCAAAGCGTTCAAAAAATTGTTGAAAAGAGTCTTGAAAAAAGCGGACTTTCGGGTCTCGGTTTTTCAACGCACAAGCTTCGTCACACATCAGCAACCCTTATGTATCAATACGGCGGCGTTGACCCGCTTCAGCTGAAGGAAATCCTTGGTCACGAAAATCTTTCAACAACCGAAATATACACTCATATCAAAGATGAGCAGTTGAAACAAGCCGTTGATTCAAACCCGCTGAATGATCCATCAAATTTCAAAAAATCTTAAAAAAGCTAATGATAATATTGCGTCAATCAATGCCGAGGCAAAACAAAAGGCTAAAAACACAAGCTGTCTTGTCAAAAATATTTTTGTTTCATTTTTTGAGAACTGCCCTTTTCCCGATATTGATTTTAAATAAGCATTCTTTGAGTATTCGCAGCAATCATTGCAAGCAAGAAGAAAAGCAAAAGTTGAGACTATTGCCCCGGGATATATAATCAATATACTGTAGCCCAATCCGGCAAGCCTGTATGTTGAATAAAGATATCCGCAAACTGCGCCGAATCCTATTCCTCTAAAGAAAGGCAGCCACATAATCAGAGGATAACCTATAAGAGAGAAACCTAAAAATACACTTGCTCCGATGAATATTGCTCCAACCGAAAATGAGTTACAAAAAATCTCAACTATCCCCTGCCCTGCTTTCAAATCGGTATAAGAATCAACCAATACCGATATTTTTGAGGCAACTGAAAGATCGCTTTTAATTACCGCTGCGCCAACAGCAACCCCGAGCGCAAAAAAAGCGGCAAGAAAATATATTCTTGAGTTTTCAATCATTGTTTTTATAACTTTTCCGTTATAAACCCTGTATTTAAATTTTGACCTGCTCATTTTTGACCTCCTAATGCAATCTTTGTTAAATTATATGAGCAAGTCCGATTATTATGAATAGAGCAGAGCTGAATTTTCAAATCCGGCTCTGCTCTTTTTATTATTCAGTATAACATTTTAATGAATATTTACCCTGACGAATCGCCTCTGCAACCTCTTTTGAATCAGAAACATATTCATCAAAATAAACTCCTCCGGGCTCCATTGAAACATTGCCGTGAAAATCAGAGCCCGAAAGCATAGGCAAAGAATATTTTTTTGCCCAGCGATAAGCAATATCGTTGCTTGAATTATGGTCACCGTGGCCGTTATAGACCTCTATTCCGTCAACAAGGCTTTGCTCAATTATTGTCATATTGTGTCTGAAAGGATGAGCCTGAATGATAATAAGGTTATTTTCTTCAACAACAGGCCTAAACGCTTCAAGGCTTTCAATATGAGCTAAATCCATTGAAAAAACGAAGCTTTCATCAAAGCCGTAAAGCAGATAATCGTTATCATTTTTCAAAAATCTGATTTCCATGCCGAGAATAACCTTGAAATTCTCATCTTCAAACGCCTTTGCAGCCTTGTAACCGCATAAATATTTTTCAGCCTGCTCCTTATAGGAAGAACCGTGCTTTGAAAACTGAGCGGCATGAACATGGTCGGTAACAATGATTCCGTTATATCCTAAGCCTTTATATCTGTTGACTATATCCTCTGCGGAAACCTTTCCGCATGAGCTTGACTCCTTTGTGTGAACATGTGTATCAAAAAGATATCCTTTCAAAATTATCAACCTCCATTTTCCGCGAAATATTATATACCCATATCCCGAATAATTCAATAGAAAAATTTAAAAAAGCTCCCGTAAGCGACAAAATACATTAACGGCCGGTATTATAATTATCTTGAAACACGGGGGGATATTTCTGAAAACAGTTATATATGCCGATATTCTTGCAGCAATTAATTTGATAATAAATTTTCTTTTGCTTAGGGCAAGTGCGGCAGTTTGCAGATGTGAATACAAAACCAGGCGGTTGCTTGCTTCCGCTGCAATCGGTAGCATATATTCAATGATAATATTTATTGATAATCTGCCTACTGCAGTAAGCATCTTATTAAAAATAACCGTTCTTGCTTTAATGGTTTTTGTTGCTTTCGGAGCAAAATCAATTAAAGCCTATGTAAAATGCTGTGCAGCTTTTTTTCTTTCAAACTTTGTTTTTGCCGGAATAATGATGACATTAAGCATTGCAATAATGCCGGATTCATCCATTTACAAAAACGGAATAGCCTATTTTGACATTGACATAATAACTCTGACTCTCGGCACTGTGACTTGCTATCTGATTTTAACGATAATCACCAAATTCTTAAAAAGCAGAACCCCGCAAAAAAACATTTTTCCAATCAGGATATATTATAACAGTAATTCGATTGAAGGCAAAGCTCTTTTTGACTCAGGGAATACCCTGACAGACTGTTTTTCGGGAAAACCCGTTGTAATCGCAGAAAAAGAAAATATTAATAATTTGCTTGAAAAAGAACTGTCCGATATGAAAAACTTCAGACTAATTCCTTTTACAACCATAAAAAATGGGGGCGCTCTGCCTGCTTTTATGGCTGACAGGGTTGAAATTATGTGCGCAGGTAAATGGCTGAGTGCTGATGAAGTTTACATAGCGGTAACCGAAAAAAAGATTGTTTCAGGAGAATATTTTGCTCTGCTCGGAACACCGTTTTTTGAGTTGATAGATAACAAAATAAAAGGAGGATTTGCCGTCAAATGATTTATGAACTCACAGAAAAGATTAATGATTTACTGATGAAAATCAAAACAAGGCTGTTTGAAATTGAAGTTGACTACATAAACGGACCTGACACACTCCCCCCACCTCTCGCACCGGAAAAAGAGACAGAATTGCTAAAAAAGCTCGAACAGGGTGATAAAGACGCAAGGGAAGAACTGATTGTTCATAATCTTCGTCTTGTTGTTTATATTGCAAAAAAATTTGAAAACACAGGAATACAAATTGAAGATTTAATTTCTATCGGAACTCTCGGGCTGATAAAAGCAGTCAATACTTTCAGGATTTCTAAAAATATTAAGCTTGCAACCTACGCATCAAGGTGCATTGAAAACGAAATACTAATGTATCTGAGAAAAACAACAGCCATTAAAACCGAGGTTTCTTATTACGAGCCGCTCAATGTTGATTGGGACGGAAACGAGCTTCTGCTTTCAGATGTTCTCGGAAGCGAACCTGATGAGATATATAGGGATATCGAAGCTGATGATGAAAGAAGCAGACTCTATAAAGCAGTCAATTCTCTTGATAAAAGAGAAAGGATGATAATGACGATGAGATTCGGCATAGGAGGAGGCAGAGAATATACTCAAAAAGAGGTTGCCGACGCTCTCGGAATATCGCAAAGCTATATATCGAGATTAGAAAAAAGAATAATAGAAAAAATAAAGAAGGAGATATAAAGAAACGCCGCAGTCATGGGAAAAATACCCTTACTGCGGCGCAAGTTTTTGATATCAGATTAATACCAAAGGAATCCGAGAAGAAGAATTCTGATTATCTGCTGCCACCAAACATACTGAACCTTAATTTCAAATGTTGTCGATGCTTCCTGATATTCAACCCGGATTTCTTTTGTTCCGACGGGTTTCTTTGTGCTGAAGCCGCTGAAGGTCATCTGAGATGCGTCATCAACAACCTTGCTCGTTCCGTCAGAATAATATGCCCGGATTTTAAGGCCCTCAGTGCTGAGACTGTCTTTGCTCTTATAAACATACGTTGTTTTGGAGGGTTTTGATATTATTTCAATATGAGTAATAACAGCTTTTTCATAAATAGCCATGAATTCAACATCATGAGCAGGCATTTTTTCGGGAACAGCGGGCGACCACCCTTTAAAAACAAAGCCTTCCTTTTTGGGGGCTTCAGGCGGAGTTAAAGAGGCTGAATAATCAACTATTTGTGTTGTTTTTACTCCGTCAATATTCCAAGTTACCGTGTATTGATTCGCCTTTAAAATTGCCGTAAATTCAAGATCCTTATCAGGCATCGTATCGGGAATCGTCTTGTCCCAGCCTATGAAAGTATAGCCTTCCAAAACGGGATTCTGAGGAACTGAAATAGTATCGCCGTATTTATAGGTTACGGATGTTCTTTTATCTGCAACAATCCATGTTACCGAATGAGAGTTTGCCTCCCACTTTGCATTAAATTCAAGGTCTTTCGCAGGCATATTTGCGGGAATTTCAGGATTCCAGCCTTTGAAAGTGTATCCCTCTTTTTCAGGATTTGTAGGAGTTGTTACGGCTTCGCCAAACAATATATTTTGGGAATCTATCTCAACTCCGTCGGATTTCCAGACTGCTTTATATGAATTTTTGCCCCAAACGGCATAAAGCGTTGTATCATCCGTAAGTCTGAACTCATCACCGGGCATTATCGACGGAACGGCTGCGTTTATATTTGTTGCCCAGCCCTTAAAATAATGACCCTCATATGTAGGCTCGCTTTTCGGAACGGCAACGGTATTTGATTTATCGCTGAGAGACTGCGGCGCTCCCGAACCTCCGTTAGCGTCAAATGAGAGAGTGTATTCTCTCTCAACAATGCTCGGAATTCTGATTACGGGTCTTATTCCGTTTGATGCGTCATATGTCGGAGCGTCATTAAGAACTATTTTTCCGGTAACCTTAACAGCACTGACGGCATCAGATTTTTGAGTTGATGAACGGATTGTCCACGAACTTCTGCCGTAATATTCACTTGAGCTATCAATTATAACATAATTTCCGAGGCATTTTGAATAATCCGTTGATTCTGCACTGCGAGTCGGATCCTCATAAGCGGGGCTGTTAGAAAAACCGTATTCAGTGTTAACTAAATCATCATATGAAGGCAAAAAGACAAAATCGTTAACCGCATCTCCGTTTGAATCAGTAACATCACTTAACGAAGTACCTGCAACAAAGGATTTTTCGGTTTCATTGAATGCGGCAGAATAAAAATCATCATTCAGCCATTCTCTTATTGAACTGTGTTCATAGTTATTCGCATAAACCGTTCCGTCATAATCATTGAAAAACTCGGTGTAAAAATCAGTTTTTGAATCTCCGTTAAGATCTTTCCAATATATTTCATTATTATAAGCCTGAGTGTCAATTGTTTTTTCGCAAATAACAAGACCTGTTGACGGATTCAGAACTTTCCATGTAATAGGTTCATATTTGAAATAATAGATTCTGTTTTTATAGTAACCGTTCCTTGTCTGCCCGTTTGTATCGGAAGTGTTTATCGTTGAAAGCGGACGGTAATCATCAAATAAAACCGCTCTGTATTTTTCACCGTTTAATTCTATGTCGGAATATTTTGCAAAGTCCCCTGCCGTCATTGAACCATAATTTCCGTCGCCGCTGTAAAATCGGTAAGAAACCCAATCCTTATTAACAGAATCAAGCGCTGCAACGGTTTCGGCATCTGTTACTTTAGTCTGAGGATATGAGCCGAATTCAACGGTATCCCCTGTTTCATAAACATATGCTTCTGCTCGGCTGAACATTGTCAAAAACGCCGCACCGCTGAGTAATGATACAGCCATAAGTAATGACAAAAATTTCAAAAAATGCTTTTTCATCGAAACTCTCCCATATTTTTTCTTTATATTATTATCCGACAAAAGGCATTCTTTGTCAATAGGCGAGGGAAATAATAAACAATTAATTATTTCCAATATAATCTGCAATTGACCGCGCTATTGCTTCGGCATAAGCACTGATATTTTCATCAAATAATTCATTATCGGTTTCGCTGTTTATGAACCCAAGCTCAACAAGACAGCTCGGCATATCGCTGTGGCTGTTAACATAATAATCCTTTCCGTCTCCCCTTGCATAGCCGAACTTAACTCCCCTGTTCTGCGAAATTCCGACTTCATCAAGCCCGTTGAGAATGTTTTCCGCAAGAGCCGTATCTTTATCGGGCATATCGCTGCCGACCCAGATTTCAACGCCCTTTGCCCCATCTGCGCTGTTTCTGTGAAGCGAAACAAAAGCATCGGCTTTTTTCTTGTTTGCAATCTTACAGCGTTTTTCAAGAGAAATTTGTTTGTCCTTATCCCTTGTTAAAACCGAGTCTATGCCCATTTCGTTAAGCTTCTCATTGACCAAAATTGCCAAGGCAAGATTATCGTCTTTTTCAAATCTGCCGTCATATTCTGCTCCGACATCAGAGCCACCGTGACCCGGGTCAATAACGACCTGAGCTGTGTCGCCGAGAATAACAGCGGCAATAATTACGGCAATAATAACCGCCGCAACGCCGACTAAAGTGATTTTTATATTTTTTCTCATTCTCGCACCTCCGCATATAAAATATATCACGGAATTGAAGATTTAATTTCATAATTATTACGATTTTAATAAAAATTCAGCCGAAACAGATAATTCCGTTTCGGCTAAAATTATTATAATGAATCAATATATCTGCAGGCTGCAAGAGCGGCAACGGAGCCGTCTGCCGTGGCAGTTGTAATCTGCCTTATCTGCTTTTTGCGGCAATCGCCCGCAACGAATACTCCCGGGGTTGCCGTCAGACAGCTTTCGTCGGAATCAATATATCCCATCTCATCAAGCCCTGCAATTTCAGAAAACGCTTCATTATTAGGGATAAGACCGATTGCGACAAATAATCCGTCAACTTCAAGCTCACTTTCGGAGCCGTCGGCTTCTTTGCGGAGAGTCAGGCTTTTGAGCGATTTTTCGCCGTTCAGAGCAGAAATTACCGTTCCTGTTATCAATTCGACATTATCTTTATCTTTGAGCTTCTCAACAAGTCGTGCTTCACCGGTAAAATAATCAAGGTTCTGAATAACATAAACCTTTTTGCACCCGTCGGAGAGCAGGACTGCCTCCTGCAAAGCGGAATTGCCCCCTCCGAGCACGGCAACCGTCTGACCCTTGAAAAAGGCTCCGTCACAGACTGCACAATATGAAACGCCTTCGCCGACAAGCTCATTTTCATTCGGCAAACCAATCTGTCTGTGCTTAACTCCGACAGCAATTATAACAGCCTTTGCTTCATACTCGCCGCCTTCGGTCACGACAGTCTTTGTTGCGCCGT
>CAYXVM010000052.1:0-10261 GCA_964468465.1 uncultured Clostridium sp. | reverse complement strand
ATTGGCAACACGGTAGGGGATAACTGTGTTCTCCCGCCCGATAACGCACAAATTTTTAAAATCCGTTGAAACGGCTTTTATGCGGGACGGGTGACCCATCCTCTACGGTTGCCGCCCGATAACGCACAAATTACAATAAAATTCGTAGGGTTCGGCGTCCCCGACGAACCGATTCACCGCAGGTGAATAATTCAACATACGGCTTTGAGTTGATGTGGGCATCGTCCCCTACAAAATGAAAAAACGAGCCGTAGGGACAGCCCTTGCGGCTGTCCGTAAAAATCGAAGAAATCATTGGCAACACGGTAGGGGATAACTGTGTTCTCCCGCCCGATAACGCACAAATTTTTAAAATCCGTTGAAACGGCTTTTATGCGGGACGGGTGACCCATCCTCTACGGTTGCCGCCCGATAACGCACAAATTACAATAAAATTCGTAGGGTTCGGCGTCCCCGACGAACCGATTCACCGCAGGTGAATAATTCAACATACGGCTTTGAGTTGATGTGGGCATCGTCCCCTACAAAATGAAAAAACGAGCCGCAGGGACAGCCCTTGCGCTTGTCCGTGAAAAAACATCAAATTCCACGGAACGCCGGGGACGGCGTTCCCTACTGAAACTGTATTTTCTGTTCAGGCTCTATCAAGAGAGAAATTATAAATTCAATCAGCTTTGTTATAAGCTGAAATCAACATATTTGTTAAAAAACACACAATGCCAAAACTTGGAAGCGAAAAACAGACATTTTACACCGATTATATGTTTACAAAAATCGCCGAAAATGTTAAACTTTGGGTGAAAGACAAAGGAGGTCAAATTTCATGAAAAACATAACAAAAAGACTCGTTTCGGTTTCCCTGGCACTTATTATGGCACTTTTCTGCTTTGCTCCCGCTTTTGCGCTTGACACCTGCGAAACCTGCAAAGCAACATTCAACGATGCAGTAGCTTATGCAATTCATCAGAAGGTTTGCAAAGAGCTTCACGAAACAGATGAAATCATGTTTTACTGCAGTTACTGCAACGAAAATTTCACAACAAAGGCGGCTTTCCTGAATCACATCAATAACAATCATAAGCTTGAAGCTGCGGTTGAAAAGACAGGAAGCACAAACACCTGCGAATACTGCCAGAGCACATTCAATAAAGAGAACGCATTCAACAATCACATTCAGACCTGTGTAACGACCTATGAATGCAACAGATGCGGAGTTTCTTTCATTAACAGTTATGCTTGCACTGGTCATCAATTATTTTGCAGCGTTTCTCAGGATACAAAAATTACTCTCACGATTAAGAACAAGCCCGGCAGTGCAAAAACCGTTAATTACGGCGATAAGGTTCGCATTGAGGCTGTAATTGATAAGGAAGTTTCGTCAGGCTGCTATATCGGCTTCACCGTAACGGGCGGGGGTGCAAAAATCACAACGGAAACCCTTGACGGTCACTATTACTGCTATGTTGAGGCTACCGGCAGCGGCTCGGCAACCGTAACCGCAAAGCTTTATCTCAACGACGGAACCGTTGTTAAAAATCTCAATGGCGAAGAAGTTGCCGACAGCCAGGAGTTCACAATGAAAGCCGGATTCATTCAGAAGATTATTTCCTTCATTAAGGATCTTTTCGGAATGAACAGAGTAACCGTTCAGTAATTCAATAATTTAAGAGCCACGATCTTTTTTCAAGGTCGTGGCTCTTGTTTGTGTCATTTACTCTGCTCCGAATAATTCAAGCAGGGCGGGGTTGATTATTTCATCGGTATAGTTGAAGCAGCTGCTGTGGCCGCCGCCGATGATCATTATTTCTTTGGCGCCCTCAATAGAGCGGGTTATCATTTTTGAATGAGAACGCTTTATCATGTCGTGTTCGCCGTAGATATTAAGCACGGGAACCTTAATTGCCGATAAGTCATCGTATGTCAGGTTGGGCTGACCGACCATCATTCCCTGAATATCACGCTTGATTGCGATTTTTTCATCGCCCGTTATTTTTGCTTGAATACATAAACCGAAATATTTCAGTACAATGCCTATCTGACTTGAGGTTTTTGTGCCCCGTGTGTTGATGTTGGAGCCCATAACGGCAAGCGCCTTAACTCTGTCCTGATGGGCGAGAGTGAAAACAAAGCCGAGATTTCCGCCGTCGCTGAAGCCGAAAATGTTGGTTTTTTCGATTCCGAGGTAATCAAGGAGCTTGACGAGATCGTCGCTCATCGTTTCAAAGTTCATTGTTCCCTCTTTCCAGCCGGAATTGCCCGTTCCTCTGGGCGAAACGGTTATAACCTTAAAATGCTTTGCCATTTCGGGCAAAATGTTGCCGTCAAAGCTGTGCATACTTCCGCCGTTGGGGGGCAGAAGCAGTAAAGGCTCTCCGTCAGGCTTGCCGCAGACGCCGTATTCGATTTTAACATCGCCGCAGTCAACAAAACCGTATTCGGAAAGCTCGGGAACGGCTTCACCCTCTGCACTGCACAGGGGTGCACAGCCTAAGGCAAAAACAAATGCAAGAATCATAGAAATTACCTTATTCTTCCTTTTCATAAAAACACCCGTTATTATTTATTTGATTTTTGAGAGTGACCATGCGGCGATATCCTCATAGACCGTCGCTCTGTCAACCTCGTTGAGAATTTCGTGGCGCATTCCGGGATAAAGCTTGAGCGTGACATCCTTTTTGCCCGCAAGCTTCAGGTCATTATAAACCTGCTTGACGCCTTCACCGTATTGACCGACAGGGTCATCTTCGCCCGCTGTCAGCAGAATCGGAATGTTTTTGTAAACATCGTTGTACCAATCCTTGCCTGAAACCTTTGTCAGAATTGTGAAAAGGTCTTTATATCCCGCGGCGGTGAAAAGGAATCCGCATTTGTCGTCCGCTATGTATTTTTCAACTTGTTCCGTGTCTGAGCTGAGCCAGTCGAATGGCGTTTTTGCGTCGGGAATTTTCTTGTTATATGTGCCGAAAGCGAGCTTATCGATGAATTTGCTCTTATGCTTGCTGCCCTTAGCCTTTGCAATCGTGCCCGCAAGGGTGATTGCAACGGAAGAAGCGGGATTTTTGCCGCTTGTGCCGCAGAATATTGCCGCTTTGATTCTCTCGTCTTTGCCGTAGCGGCGGATATATTCCCTTGCAATGAAAGAACCCATGCTGTGACCGAAAAATACTATAGGCAAGCCGGGATATTCCTTTGCAATCAGTTCGGTCAATGCTCTTTCGTCCTCAACAAAGGCGTTCCAGCCTCCGCTCTCTCCGAAATATCCAAGCTCGGCATCGCTTTTAACCGATCTTCCGTGACCGACATGGTCGTCAACCAAAACGGCAAAGCCCTTTTGACAAAGGAAATTTGCAAATTCCTCGTATCTTTCGCCATGCTCCGCCATGCCGTGAACAATCTGGAAGATTGCTTTCGGTCCGTCGGAGGGAGCCCAGCAGCGGGCAAACACATCGGCAACGCCCGATTTTGAAGGAATTGAGTATTCTTTTCTGATAACTTCCATTTCACATAGCCCCTTTCAATTTTTATTATTATATCATAATATAATTTCTTCTGCAATCAACAAATTTCGTTTTTTGACCGTCCGGGAAAAACCTGCAAAAATTAATTTACAAATTATACATCTGTTTTTCTTAACCTGTCAACAAATGGATGTTAATATAAAACTGCAAAGAGAAAATAATTCCGCATTATCAGATTTTTTCATAAAGAAAGGATGAATTCAGTTGAAAAAAGACAGCAGACAGCCGTGCATTATGGTTTGTGTAACTCCCCAGCAATCATGCGCAAGACTCATCGAAGCAGGAGCAAGGATTGCGGCTCAGGAGAATCTGCCTCTTTCGGTAATAAGCGTATTCAAAGAGAAAAACGGTCTTAATGCCAACGAGGGCGGTGCGCTCGAGAATCTTTTTGAATGCGCAAAAAAATACAATGCGGGAATGAACATATATTTTAACGACAGCCCTGCATTGGTGGTTGCGGTTTCGGCAAAGAAGAATAACGCTTCAACTCTTGTAACCGGTTTCCCTGCGGAGGGAAGCAGCGGATTTATTGCAAGAATCCATGAGATTCTGCCTGAGCTTCCGATTACAATGGTTGATAATGATTCAAACGAATATAAAATAATTCCGGTGAGTGAAGAAGATATTGAGCGTGCAAAGGAGCTCAACACAAGCTCAGTTCATTGAAACACCGCCGGAGAAAAGACGGTTGACCGCCTCTCTTAACGGTGCATATGCCTCGCCCGAAAGGGCGGGGTTTTTTTTGAGCAGTTCGGTTGCCGCCACCTGAGTTTCACGGATAGCCTCGCCGTCCTTCATCATGTTTGCAATTTTCATTTCGGGCAGGCCGTGCTGTCTTGAACCGAAAAAGTCTCCCGGGCCTCTCAGCCGCAGATCTTCATCGGCTATTTTGAACCCGTCGGTGGTTGAAGCAAGAATTTTGAGCCGTTCAAGGGTTTCTTCATTCTGAGCGTCGGATATCATTATGCAGGTCGATTTCTCCGTTCCTCTGCCGATTCTGCCCCTGAGCTGATGAAGCTGAGAGAGTCCGAACCGCTCCGCATTTTCGATAACCATGATAACTGCGTTCGGAACATCAATGCCGACCTCAATTACCGTTGTTGAAACAAGAAGCTGAGTTTCGCCCGAAGCAAAGGAATCCATAACGGCTTTCTTGTCGGCAGGCTTCATTTTTCCGTGAAGCAGACCGACCTTAAAGCCCTTAAAAAAGCCGTCGGCAAGGTTTTTATAAAGCTCGTCAGCCGCCGTCAGCTCCAATGCGTCGCTTTCCGCAACGAGCGGGCAGACGATATAACCCTGCATCCCCGAGCAGAGATGCTTTTTTATGTAGCCGTAGGCTCTTTCTCTCAGCTCGGAATTAACAAGGAAGGTTTCAATTTTTTGCCTGCCCTTCGGCATTTCGTCAAGAATGCTAAGGTCAAGGTCGCCATAGATTATCAACGCAAGAGTTCTCGGAATCGGCGTTGCGGACATAACGAGAGTATGCGGATTGCCGCCCTTGGAACTGAGCGAGCCTCTTTGGTTAACGCCGAATCTGTGCTGTTCATCGGTAACGGCAAGAGCGAGCCTGTCAAATTCAACATCCTTCTGAATCAGCGCATGAGTGCCGACCGCAAGCTGAATTTCGCCGCTTTTGAGAGCGGCTTTTATTTTTTTCTTCTCTGCCGCAGGAGTTGAGCCCGTCAGCAGACCGATTGAAATATCCGTGTTTTCAAACATTTTTGTCAGCGTTTTGTAATGCTGAATTGCAAGAACCTCAGTCGGAGCCATAAGAGCGCTCTGCATACCGTTTCGGGCGCAGTTATAAATAAGTGCGGCGCTGACAGCAGTTTTTCCCGAGCCGACATCGCCCTGAAGCAGACGGTTCATCGGAATGGAGCTTTGCATATCCTCAACGCCCTGCGCTATTGCTCTTTTCTGAGCCCCTGTCAGCTCAAAGGGGAGGGAGGTAATGAGTTCCTCCGTGAAGTCATTTTCAACGGGAACGGAGGTTGAACGGCGTGATTTGGTTCTCAGACGCATAAGCCCGAGCTCGAGCAGAAACAGCTCCTCAAAAATCAGCCGTCTGCGAGCCTCCGACAGCATATCCTCACTCTGCGGAAAATGTATGTTTCTTAATGCGTCCTCAATTCCCATAAGGCAGTAGCGGTTTCTGATGTCTTCGGGCAGGGGGTCAATGAATTTGCCGCCTGCCTCAAAGGCTGAGCGGACAAGCTTTTCAATTGCTCTTGAATTCAGCCCTGCCGTTTGGGGATATATCGGGCGCATTCTGCCGCAGTCGGTGAATTCCTCAAATTCGGGTGAGAGCATCGAGCGGTAGTAGCCCTTGCCCGTTATTTTGCCGAAAAAGAGATATTCTTTGCCGACTTCTATTTTTTCGGCGGCATATTTATTGTTGAAAAATGTTATATCAATAAGGCTTTCGCCGTCGCTGACCTCGGTTTTATAGAGAGTCATGCCTTTTCTTATCATGTGTTCACGGCAGCGTGAGCCTGCAAATGCTTTGATGCAAACGGTTTCATTCATCGGAGCGTCTTTTATGGCAACAATTTTGCTCCAATCCTCATAGGTTCTCGGATAAAAGGTCAGCAAATCCCAAAGCGTGCGGATTCCGAGCTTTGCAAGCATTGTGGCTCGCTTTTCTCCCACGCCTTTGAGATATTTTATGCTTGAATTGAATTCCATAGCCTTACTCCGCTGAGATGATATAATAATATAGCGGCTGACCGCCGTAAACATAATCGATTTTTGCTTTTTTACAGCGTGAGCGCAGAGATACCGCCGCCTTTTCGGCGTTGCGTTCGTCTGCGTCTTTGCCGTAGATGATAAGGGCTTTTTTGTTAACGGATTTTTCGAGAAGTCTCTCGGCAACCTTGACTGCGGCGGCGTTCATATCCTCACCTGCATAAATGATGTTTTCGCTTTCAATGCCGAGAATCTGACCCCGAAAAAAAGCTTTGCCCTCAAAAACACCGTCCTTGGCGGCGTAAGTTACCGAACCGCAGAGAACAGAGGGAACTGCGTTCTGAGCTTTTGCAAGATTTTCCCGAGCGGAAAGGGCAGGATTAAACACCCTTGCCGCCGCAATTCCCTGAGCCGGATTCTTTGCAATGCCGACAAAAGCCGGCTTGCCGCTCATTTCCGCCGCCTGCTTTGCGGCAAGAACGGCATTTTTGTTGTTCGGAGAAACAATAACGCTTTCGCACGGGCAGCGGTTGATTGCCTGAAGTATTTCTTCAGCGCTCGCATTCATTGAGCCGGAGCATTCAAGCGCCGAAACTCCTTTATTGCTTTCAAGAATGCTTTTTATCCCGTCTCCGCTGCAAAGGCTTATCATGCCGCATTTGCAGCTTCTTGAAGATGCCTGAAGCCTCATGTTGTCAATCTTGATGTCGCTGAGTTCTCCGCATTCAAGCCCTGCGGCAAGAACTCTGTCGGGTCGGTTGGTGTGAACATGAATCTTTATTATTCCCGAATGCTCGGCAACGGCGGGGCAGTCACCCTCACGGGAGATTTTTTGCCGAAGCTCGGCTATATCGCCGCATTCGGCGTTGTTTATGATAAATTCCGTGCAGTATGCAAAAGGAATATCCGTATGCTTTTCAAAAACGGGATTTGTCGGCTTTTCTGCTGCTGAAAGTGAAAAGCTCCTTTGCTTTGCGCCGAGCATTCCTTCCATGATATAAACAAGCCCCTGACCGCCTGCGTCAACCACGCCGTGTTTTTTCAGTATCGGCAGAAGATTCGGAGTTGATTTAAGGGAGGCTTTGGCTCCCGAAAGGGCGGCGGCAAAGGTTTCTTCCGGGCTTTTTCCACGCTGAGCCGCAGAATGAGCTTTTGAAGCCGCAATGCGGATAACCGTCAGCATCGTTCCCTCGGTCGGCTTATCAACAGAGGCATACGCCTCGTCACAGCCCGCTTCAAGTCCTTTTGCAAGAGCGGCGGAATCAATATTTTCCAATCCCTTGATGCTCTCTGCAAATCCTTTAAAAATCAGAGAAAAAATAACGCCCGAATTGCCCCTTGCACAGCGCAGAAGCCTGCCTGCGGCAAAATCAGCAAGGTCGCCTGCGCCAACGCTTTCATATTCCGCAACCGCTTTTGTACAGCCGCCGAGAGTCAAAGACAGATTTGTTCCCGTGTCGCCGTCGGGAACGGGAAAAACATTCAATGCGTCAACTTCCTCGGCGTGAAGCTTTATATTTTCAGCGGCGGAAATAAGAGCGTTTTTAAGTAAATCGGAGCTTATCATAATATATCATTCCTCCCGATAACGGTCTTGATATATTATGGGATTTTTTTCAGCCGATAATACGCTTTTTCAGTCGGTTATTTAAAACTCCATGTTTCAATGTCATAAAAAACATCGCCGTCGCAGCAGGCAAAATCCGCCTGCATGGCGTTGGTGTATGAAGCTGCGGCGTTCCTGTAGCAAAGCGGAATAAACGGAAGATCATCGTTAAAGGTGTTGATGAAGTCCATCAGTTCACAGCCGACTTCGAGAAGCTGAGTGTATCTTGCGCAGGATGCGCAGGTTCCGTCAATTCCGTAGCTGACGCTTCCGCCGCCGAGCAGGGGAGTCAAATCCATGTTGGGTGACAGGCGGACTTCTCCGATATATAAATCATACGAGCCGATTTCAACAGCTTCGGTGTAATATTCGGTTTCATAATTTTTGAGCAAAACCTTGAATCCGAGGCTTTTAAGGTAGGTCTCGATTAGCTGAGCGGCTTCAAGCTTGAAGCGGTTTTCTTTGTTGACAAGCAGGGATATTTCCTTGTCTTTGATATCAATTCCGGATTCTTCAATCAGCTTTGCAGCATCCTGCAGGTTTTCGGCAACAATCAGATCCTTTGAGGCAAGCTGATACCAATCGGGATTGAAAGGCGAATAAGTCTCTCTTGCGTGACCCTGACAAGCGGTTGCAACGATTTCACGCCTGTCAACGGCAAGGTTGACGGCTTTTCTGAGAGCGGCGTTGGAAAAGACCTCGCTTTTTGAATTAAAGCCGAGAAAAACAAGATTATTTATTCCCATTTCAACGGTTTTGGCGTTGATTCTTGAAAATGTTCCGCTACTCAGGTCGTTATAATAAAATCCCGTGTTGCCGATTTCAAGGCTGCTTTCAACCGAACTGCTGTCTCTGACGGGAACAAGCATAATCGTTTTGATTGTGGGGTTGAATGACTTTTTCTCTTTGTTGACAACAAGATAAATGGATTCTCCCGATTTTTGCGGAACATATCTTCCCGAACCGAGAGGAAGCTCGCCCTCAGAGCCGTTTTTAACAATGGGAAAGGTGAGGCAAGCCTGAGCGTAAGGGTCGGGTCTTTTGAGAGTAAATACAAGCATATTTGAAGCGGAAATGCTTGCAGATTCAAAATTCGAGAGTTTTTCGGAATGAGACGGAGAATTTTTTGCTTTTTTGAAAGAATATGCAACATCATCCGCGGTAACGGGGCTTCCGTCGGAGAACGAAGCCGAGCCGAGAGTGACATTAAGCGAAGTTCCGCTGACGATTGCGCTCTTTGCAATAACGGGAATCGGCTCGTACGCTTTGTCGAGCTTATAAAGTCCGTCATAAATCAAGCCGAGAATCTGAATATTTGCCGACATTGAGGCTGTGAACGGGTCAAGCATATCGGCTTTTGAATAAGCAAGCTTCAGAGTTTCATCCTTTGATGAGCTTATGTTCGTGACTCCCAAAGGCTCTCGGGAGTCATCGCTTTGATCTTTGCAGGCGCAGAAAAGCGTCAAAATCATAGAAAAAATAAGAATAACGGCAAGAGCCTTTTTCATTTTCAAATCTCCTTGCATAAATCGAGAATTATTTTGCCCGCCATGATAAGACCTGCCGCCCCGGGAACGAAAGGCAGACTGCCGGGTGTTTGGCGTTTACCCGTGTCCTCGTCCGTTGCCGCAGGTTTCCGGGGTTCTTCGGGCGACCAGACAACATTAAGCTTTTTAACGCCTCTTTTGCGAAGCTCGGTTCTCATAACGCGGCAAAGAGGGCAGACGCTTGTTTTGTAAATATCCGAAACCGTAAACAGCGTCGGGTTCAGCTTGTTGCCCGTTCCCATACATGAAATAATGGGAATTCCGAGCTGCTGAGCCTTAACGGCAAGATCAATTTTTGCGCTGACCGTGTCAATCGCATCGGCGATATAGTCATAGCTGTCAAGCGAAAATTCATCGGCATTTTCGGGAAGGTAGAATTTTTCAAGCGCAGTAACACGGCATTGCGGGTTGATGTCGAGAATCCTTTCGGCAACAACACGGGCTTTCGGCTTGCCGAGGGTTGAATGAAGCGCACAGAGCTGGCGGTTGAGATTGGTTGCCGCAACGGTATCGTTATCAACAACGGTCAGACTGCCGACACCCGCTCTTGCAAGCGCCTCCGCCGCATAAGACCCGACGCCGCCAACGCCGAAAAGGATAACCTTTTTCTTCGCAAGTATTTGCGTTGAATCAGAACCGAGAATCATTTCCGACCTCAAAAACTGCGAATGCTCCACCCGATAATGCCTCCTTTGTGTTTTATAATTATTTATATTATAATCCCAACTCAAAAGAAAATCAACATATATTGTTTTAATAATGGATTTTGCCTGCCGTCAAATCATACTGTATATTTTTGTTCACAAAGATTTAATTTTTGTTTATTTCTTCTAATATTGACAATTTTATGAAAATGTAATAAAATATCTTCCATGTGAAAAAATCATAGTATATTATTCAGAAAA
>CAYXVM010000051.1:0-10276 GCA_964468465.1 uncultured Clostridium sp. | reverse complement strand
CCTTTGCCGATCTCGAAGAATCAGGCTTAGGTTCGGATATTAATGCTGTCGCTGCGCCAAACGAAAAAGATCGCTCACAGAGCGGTCTTTTTCGTTTCACTTTAAATTGTACCCGAACCTGCGCCATCACTAACAACAACCGTACAGCGGCTGTTAACTGGCTCACCGTGCCCCGCTGCCGGTGGCAGAAAAAGGGGTGCGGTGAGCAGGAAGAAACAAGGAGTATCACGAGCGCTCCAAGCGAGCAGTGCGACAATGTTTCTGACCGATAGTGCCGTTGCGTCAAGTCCATTTTTATAAATCGCTAATTTTTTCTGCAATTATAGTAGAAATTTTCTATGCATCGTAGAAATAAATCTATTATGAAGTTATTGAACAGCTTTTATATTTTCTGTATGATATATGCAGAAGCTTCTAATATAAAAATTTGGAGGTTGTTATGCATCTATTAATTGGTGAAAACATCAAAAGGGTACGCCTTGAACGTGGTTTGACACAGGAGGAAGTTGCGACTCACCTCGGCATATCTTTTCAGTCTATAAGCAAATGGGAACGAGGTGACGGTTATCCTGATATAACAATGTTGCCGGCGTTGGCAAACTATTTTGGAACAAGTATTGATGAATTGCTTGGTGCAAGTGAAATGGTAAAAAGAACCACATACAATGAAATTAACAGAGTTTGGGCTGAAAATAATAAAAAGGGATTGCACAGTGATAATGTGACACTTATGCGTCAATCACTAAAGACTTTTCCTAATAACGCTCTTTTACTTGTCCAACTATCTACTTCACTTGAGAAACTGGATGGCACACACGATGAAAAGAACAGATATTTAAGAGAATCCATTGCTGTTCAAGAACAAATTCTTCGGTATGGAGAAGATTCAGAGGTGCGTGGTGCAACACTCTATAACATATGTTTCGCATATTGGAAAGCTGGTGAATATGACAAAGCTTTAGAGCAAGCAAAAAAATTGCCGAATCTTTACAAATCACGTGAAAACGCTCTTGTGTACTTGCTGCAAGGTGAGGAAAAGCATAAGATAGCAAAAGAGGCTCTTGCTCCAATTGCATGGATAATTGCCCATCATATGACTGCTCTCTATGAAACAGAAGATAATCCTGTATATATAAATAAAGCATTACAAATTCTTGATATACTTTTTGATAGTGCACATGATGACCTTGTCAAGTCTATTCGAGAAAGATTATCTAAACAACTTAAATTGATAAATAAGTAATAAAATTATTAATCGTAGAAAAATAATCTGTAGAAAGTAAGCGGATTTTGTAGTTTGATTTCCGTTACATAAACACATACAGTACAAATCCGAACCTTATGCCAATCGGTCAAGGGTTCGGATTTGTTGTTTTCTTTGAATATCCGAATTTTAATGCAAAGATTTGATATGTAACTGCTGAGTCTAAAGAAATGAACACCTGTCGATTTTCAGTCAACAGGTGTTCGCTTCTTTGCCAATCAAATTCATCCGCATTCTCACAATTGCCTTGAAAATAATTGTTGCTTATGCTATCATTTTGACAATCATACATCAAACGAGGTGAATCATATGGAACAGCGGCGGGTGAAGCGATATTCAAAAGATGAAGCGATGGAATATGCAAAAGCTGTTTTGCAGGATAAAATGACTTGCAATGTCAAGCGTGTTTCTTATGTCGGTGGCGGGTCTTACGGATATGTGTATGTTTGTGAAACAGATAAACCACCGTACAAATTGATTATGAAGGCTTGCAGAGTTGACGGAATGTGCTTGCAGGAGGCTCATGCAATCATGCTTCTCGGCGAGGATTCATTAATTCCCATGCCGAAGGTTTTGTTTACCTCATTATCAAGCAAAGATATTCCGCTTGATTTCATATGCGAGGAGTTTGTAGAGGGGAAGAATTGCCTGTCTCCCGTTCTGACAGTATTCAGCTCTAAAAAAGCAAAGAAAGAATTTGCTGACAGAATTACCGATGCAATGGGGTTTTGGCACAGCAAAACAAACGATAAATTCGGCTTGATTGACAATGCTGTTTTTGACACTTGGCTCGATTATTATAAACCTTTTGCGTTTGAGATATTGGAAACGGCAAGAGCTTTTTGCAATGAGGGCAAGCTCGGCAGGAATGTACTGCTTGTAATGGAGAAAGCTTGGGATAATTTTGATTATATATTTTCCGAGCCTGTTGAAAATGCAGTGTTGATTCACGGGAATTTGAACACGATGAACATAATGGCTGACAGGCATTTAAACCCGACGGCAATTATTGACCCTCTTGAAAGCAAGTGGGCGGATAAGGAATATGATTTGTTCCAGCTTCGCAATCTCAACGGAGAATTTTTTAATTTGTACGAAACATATAAAAGCAAATTCCCCGTATCCGAAAAGTGCGATATTAAATGTGCATTTTACGGATTATACAATGAAATATATTGCAATATTATGTCCGGCGGGTTTAAGAAGTTTCTGATTAAACCGGTTGTAAAAAGAATGAAAAAGGAATTAACAAAGGCAGGATTATAAATGGAAAAAGAAATAATTCGTTTTGTTGAAGAAAAGCCGAATTATACGCCTTGTTTAATGAACTGCTGTGGTATAAAACTCTCGGTAAGGTTGGGTTTGACTATCCGGAATTCAGAAGCAGGAGATTGCTTAAAGCAATATCGCCGAACGACTTAATAAAATGACTGTCAGGAGAATGAAGATGAACGATATTGCACGCCACTATGACAAGCTGATTGAGAATAATCAAGACCCTGTTCATGACCCCGAGCCGCTGAAAAAATATATGGATAAGTGGGACGGGCAGGGCTTTATTGACAGAATGAAGCTTGATAAAACAAAATCCGTTCTTGAAATCGGCGTCGGCACGGGGCGTTTAGCTGTCAGAATTGCGCCGGAATGCCGCTCTTTTACGGGCATAGATATCTCAGAAAAAACCGTAGTTAAAGCAAAAGAAAATCTGAATAATTGCAATCATGCCGAAATTATTTGCGGTGACTTTTTGAATTATGATTTCAACGAAAAGTATGATGTCATTTATTCTTCGCTGACCTTTATGCACATTAAGGAAAAACAAAAGGCGTTCAATAAAGCCTGTTCGCTGTTGAATGATAACGGGATTTTTGTGTTGTCGATTGATAAAAACCCGGATAAAAAGATAGATGCGGGCTTTTCAAGGGTCACTGTTTATCCCGATAACCCGAATGACACTTTGCGTTATGCAAAGCTTTCGGGCATGAATCTGCTTGAACGGTACGAAACGGAGTTTGCAAATATATTTGTTTTCGGCAGATAATAAAAAGGATAATCTTAACTTTATCTTAACTCTTATAATGTTGAACTCAGCCGAGCTTTGGTCTATAATTAAGATATATTTGTTTGTGAGGTTTCAAATGAAGAACATAATGATTGTTGATGATGATATCTATATCGGAAACATGATTGAAGAAACAATGCTCAAAAACGGCTACGGGGTTTCAAGGGCATATTCCGGAACGGAGGCTGTGCTTCTGCTGAAATCGGCAAAGCCCGATTTGATTTTGCTCGATCTTATGCTTCCCGGCATTACGGGAGAAGAAGTGCTGTCCCGAATAAAAGACATTCCCGTTATAGTTGTCAGCGCAAAAACGGATATTGACGACAAGGTGGGTCTGCTCTCGGGCGGAGCGGTTGATTATATCACAAAGCCGTTTGATATTAGGGAGCTTCTTGCAAGAATCGAGGTTCAGCTTCGCAGGCCTGCTTCGGGCGGCTCGGTTCTGTATTATAAGAATATTGTTCTGGATACCGCAGCTCATATCGCTTCGGTTGACGATAATCAAATCCGTCTGACGAAAACCGAATACGCAATATTAAAACAGCTGATGATAAATCCCTCTCAGGTGATAACAAAATCTCAGATTCTGGAGCTTATAAGCCTTGATACTCCCGATTGCACCGAAAGCTCTCTTAAGGTCCATATCAGCAATTTGAGAAAAAAGTTGTCAGATGTTACCGATGAAGACCTAATTGAAGCGGTCTGGGGGATAGGCTTTAAAATGAAATCTTAACTGTAACTTAACCTTTTCCTTAACCGCTTTCTTAACAGTCAGGTTATAGAATGAGCGCAAAGAAAGGGAGGTAATCTTATGGAATATGCACTTCAAACCAACGCATTGAGAAAAGATTATAAAGGTTTCAAAGCGCTGAACGGATTATCCATGAACATTCCGAAAGGGTCAATCTACGGATTTGTCGGCAAAAACGGCGCGGGCAAAACCACGCTCATTCGCCTGATTTGCGGCTTGCAGGAGCCGACCTCCGGCGGCTATACGCTTTACGGCAGGGAAAACACGGATAAGGAAATCGTGAAGTCCCGCAGAAGAATCGGAGCCGTTGTTGAAACGCCGTCGTTATATCAGGACATGACTGCCGAAGAGAACCTGAAATATCAGTATAAGCTTATCGGCAACCCCGATTATTCAACGATTCCCGAGCTGTTAAAGCTTGTCGGGCTTGAAAATACGGGCAAGAAAAAGGCAGGCAATTTCTCTCTCGGCATGAAGCAGAGGCTCGGCATTGCAATAGCTCTTTCGGGCAACCCGGATTTTTTGATTCTTGATGAGCCGATTAACGGCCTTGACCCTCAGGGCATTGTTGAAATCCGTGAATTGATACTGAAGCTGAACAACGAAATGGGCATTACCGTTTTGATATCGAGCCACATTCTCGGCGAGCTTTCAAAGCTTGCAACTCACTACGGATTCATTGACAGGGGAAGCATCGTTTCGGAAATCAGCGCAGAAGAACTTGAGAGCAGATGCAGAAAACGCATCAGAGTCAAGGTCGATAATATTAAAAGCCTTATACGTTACCTTGACGGCAAGGAATATGAATATTCGGTCATTTCCGAGGATGAGGCATATATTTACGCAAGCCCCGAGGTTACGGCTTTCGTTTCGGATTTATTAAGCGAAGGATGCAGAGTTATTTCAATGTCCGAATCCGATGAAAGTCTTGAGAGCTACTTTATCAATCTTGTGGGAGGCGAAAAATAATGAAAAATCTGTTATCTGCTGAATTTTCAAGGCTTTTCAAGAACAAGCTCTATTGGTTTCTCTCTGCGGCGGCGTTTGTATTCGGCGCAGTCATTCAGATTTATATCTATCTCGGAACCGTGAAGTATGACATGGAGCCGACAATCAGTATGGGTTTATTTGCAATAGGAATGGTTATCGGCTTTGTTGCCGCAATACTTGTCAGCTTGTTTGTCGGCACGGAATATTCAAACGGCACATTGAGAAATAAAATGATAAACGGAAAATCAAGAACATCGATTTATTTTTCAAAATACGTTGTCTGTTGTGTCGCAATGATGACAATTTTTGCTTATTATTATGCAAGCTCGCTTGCATTCGGTTTTCTTATTAACAGGCGTTTGGGCGCTGAAGTATCGGTACTGTTAATAACTGCTCTTGTGCTTTGCCTTGCGTCATTTTCTTATGTTGCCGTTTTCCTGGCGGTTGCGATGAACTGCGGCAAGAAATCCGCTACGGCAGTTATATCGCTTGTTTCGGCAATGTTAATGTTCTTTACGGCTGTTGCTACCTCGTCGGCGCTTCAGGAGCCGGAGTTCTATGATGAATTTTTTTATATGAACGAGGCGGGAGAGATTGTCAGAGATCCCGAGACGCCGAATCCCAATTATCTCAGAGGAACAAAAAGAAAAGTCTATGAATTTATCAACGATGCAAACCCGACAGGTCAGTGCATTCAGCTTTCGGGCGCAATCGACGAAGACGGTTCGGTATGCAAAAAGGAATTCCCGATTTATTCCTGCGGTTTGATATTAATCGGAACTGCCATCGGAATGATTATTTTCAAGAAAAAAGATATTGCTTAGGTGATTATATGAAATATGCGGTTGCGGCTGTCTTTGTTTTGGCTGTGATTATCTTCATTTTGGAGGTAAGGCTGACAGCGTTAAAAAAAGAGCTTAAAAGCATTAATTCTCAGCTTGAAGAAATATTAAAAGGCGATACGAACGCCTTGATAACCGTTTCAACAAGCAATAAGGCTGTTAAGGAAACGGCGTTGGCTCTTAATGAAAAAATCAAAGAGCTGAGAAAAAAAGAGCTTCAGCTTAAATCAAAGAATGACGAGCTGAGAACCGCAATCACCAACATTTCGCACGATTTGAGAACACCTCTGACGGCAATCTGCGGCTATCTTGACTTGCTGAAATCCGAGGAAAAATCGGACGAGGTTAACAGATGCCTCGGTATCATTGAAAACCGAACCGAGGCTCTTAAACAGCTCACGGAGGAATTTTTCAAATATTCGCTTGTTGCCTTTGAAGAAGATGAGCTGAAAATCGAGGAGATAGCGGTTAACGGTGCGCTTGAAGAAAGCGTTGCGGCATTTTACGGAGCATTCAAAGAAAAAGGAATTGAGCCGCAGATTAGCATAACCGAGCGCAGAATAATCAGAAGCCTTGACAAATCCGCTCTGTTGAGAATTTTCTCAAACATTCTGAGCAATGCGCTCAAATACAGCGACGGAGATCTGGAGATAACACTGAACGACAGTGGAAAAATTATTTTCACAAATACTGCGACGGGTCTTGATGAAATACAGGTCGGGAAGATTTTTGACAGGTTTTATACCGTTGAAAATGCAAGAACCTCAACGGGGCTCGGCCTTTCAATTTCACGGAGCCTTGCAGAGCGGATGGGCGGAAAAATATCCGCTTCTTACGGCAACGAAAAGCTGTCGATTATTGTTGATTTCGGTGCGGAAAACGCCCGGGAAGCTCACGCATGAGCCGATTTATTATTAAACCAAACGAATAAAAAAGAGCCGAAGCCTCTTGACAATCAAGGGATTCCGGCTTTGTTTATAAAGAATGAAAGTAATTATTTATATTATTAATACCATAAAAATCCGAGAAGCAGAATTCGGATTATCCATTGCCACCAAGCATATTCAACTGTGATGTTAAAGCTTGCGGTGCAGCCGCCGTATTCAACGGTTATTGCCTTTTCTCCGACAGATGAGGTTGAAAAGCCGCTGACCGTGATTCCCTGTTCGGGGGTTACGGATTCTTTGCTTCCGTCGGAATAAACCGCCTCAAGCTCAAGCCCGTCAAGGTTTATATTATCTCCGCTTTTATAAATATATACTCTTTTTTGGGGCGGAGAAATTACGCTGAGTGAAACAACGCACGGAGGTGCGGGATGACCGATGACGGTTATTTCAGCCTGAGCAGTGTAACCTCCGTCAACGGATTCAGCCGTGATAACCGCCGAGCCCTCGTCAACGGCTGTCAGAACGCCGCTTTCGCTGACCGTGACCGCATCGGGGTTACTGCTTGTCCATTTAACCGCTTTGTTGCTTGCTTCTGCAGGCAAAACCTCGGCGGTCAGCATTTTGGTTTCACCTGTGGAAAGCACGGCAGAGGTTTCAGAAATGCCGATGCCCTCGGCATAAACCGTTTCATCGGTTATGAAGCTGTCAAGCTGAGGAATTCCGTATCCGTAATAAATATCAAAGCCCTCATCGCCTAAATCCGAGCAGGATTTTTTCAATGCTTCCTGAGTCTGAAGCGTATTGCATTCGGGATGGTCAAGCCTGAAAAGTGCGGCTGAGGCGGAGATGAATCCCGCCGCCATTGAGGTTCCGCTCATCTTTTTTATATTTCCCGATGAGGAATATCCGATAATGCTCATTCCCGGAGCACAAAGGTCAACCTCTTTGCCGAAGTTTGAATATCCTTTAGCAAAGCTCAGGTCTTCGTAAACCGAGGTAACGGTTATTGCGCTGATGTTGTGGGCGGGGCAGTATTTCTTCGTGTCGACGCCCTCGTTGCCTGCACTGACAACAACCGAAACATTCTTTGAATCCGCATAGGCAAGCGCTTCATCAAGCGTTTTGCAGTTGGTGCCCGAGAGAGTGCCGCCGAAGCTGAGATTGAGCACCTGAGCGCCGTTGTCAACTGCGTAGTATATTCCGTTTGCGGCGTTGCTGATAAGCGCATTCTGTGAGCTGAGAATTCTGACGGGCATTATCCTGACGGGGGCGTCTTTTGTGCAGTCCGCAATAATGCTTGCAATGAATGTGCCGTGGCTGTCGGAGCTTGTGTCGTTTGACGGGTCGGTGTCATTGTCAACAAAGTCATAGCCGTCAACAATCCTGCCGTTTAAATAATCAATGTTTGCAATTCCGCTGTCAATGACCGCAACCGTAACGCTTCTGCCGATTTCAGACTCGCTGAGATGCCCGGAGTATTTGTCAGCGCCGATTGCTTTAACGCCCCAGGAAAGGTTACTGCCTGATGATTCGTCTTCGTCGGAGCTGACGGAAATAACGCTGTCAGGCTCGGCATATGCGATATCGGGGTCGGCATTAAGAGAGTCAAGACATTTTTTGGCTGAATTCTCATTCTCAAATTGCAAAAAGAAACGCCCGTCTTTGCCGACAACGCCTTTTTCAGCGCCGTATGCGTCAAAATTGAAATCGGATGTCAAAGCCCTGCCGATGACCCTGCAATTCTCTGCGGAAATATTGGTCTGAGATTTATATTCTCCGATGATTTTTGCCGTCTGAACCGCAAATTCCGTGTTTGAATCAACACGGATTATATCCGTCGAAACTGCAAAAGCGGCAAATTGCGAAAGCAGGCAGAACGCCGATAAGGCAAACGAAATCAGTTTAATTATCCTGTTTTTCATTGAGCGGTTTCATCTCCCCAACACCATAGTGCGAATAGTGAATAATCGTATCCTCGTTGCCTTCGGTCAACGGGGCGTTTTTGATTGGTTTATTTCATAAATGTTTTTCTCAAAATCAACGGTAACGGTCGTTCCGTCGGAATAGGTGGTTCTCTGGCGGCTGTAACCGCCCAAAAATTCGTGCTTCACCATTTCCTTGTTGTAAAGCCTTGCCTGAAGCTCCGCAAGAGGCTTAACACGCCCGATTTCCGCTTTAAGCTCATCATCCGGGATAACCTCGCCGTCAGCGGAGCGGTCGTCATTGCCGATTTTTATGTTTTTCTCGGAATACGGGTGAAAATAAGGCATTCCTGCGTTCAGAGCGCAATGCAAATCGCCGTTTTCACCCTTGGGGATTCCCCAATTATTCCACCAATTCCACGGGATAACAACGCAGTCATGGAAAACAAGACTGCCGAGCGGCACGGGGATTCCGACCGCCTGACCGTTAACCTGCGGGCGCAGGGAATAAGGGCCGTGATGCACGAGCGCTATATGATTCAGAAGCTGCATTGCCGGCTCTTCCGATGACATTATCAGCCCTTTTTCATTGAGATAATCGAAGCATTCGGCTCTTGCCCTGATGCTTTCTTCTCTCGTTGCGGTGTGGTCGGGGTGGAAGCATTCATCGCCCTGAACAACCGAAAAGACATCAAGATATGTGCCCTGAACTTCAATTCCGTGTTCCTCAAGCTCGGTATAAGTCTTTTTGACGAACGGCAGAGCCTCGCAGGCGCATAAAAAGCTGTGTTCCCCTCCGTCCCAGATTGAGCAGTAGGGATGAGAGCCGTCAAGCTCCGTGACTGCCTTTTCTTTGTCAAACACGGGAGAAGTGTAATAAAAATCTCTGTATTGGTCGTGCAGACCGAAGATATAGCCGAGACTGCGGCAGGCATCGGCAAGGGCTTTCATGCCCTCCCAGCCGCCCGCCTCTTTGCATGGCGGCAGGATATACGGGTGGTTGTTGTCATAGCCCTGTTCACCCCAGCCGTCGGTGTGAATATAGAGCTTTTCAAGACCGAGTTCCCTGAATTTTTTCATCTGTTCGGCTCGTTCCTCAAAGGTTGCATAAAGAATCTTGTTCGTTCCGTTTTTATCGTAGAACTGAGATTTCGGCTGAATCTGCGCAAAAATCTTATGGTGAAGAACGGGAGCGCCGAGAAGCTTTTCTATATTCGGATTGGCTTTGATTTTTTCGTCAATCGAAACAAATTGATTGGTTTCGATAAGATAACTGCGGTAATCCTTTGCGGCTTGGTTGTAATCGCAGTTTTCGTGAAAAATAAAGCGGATTTTTCTTTCATAGCTCAGCTTGCCGAGAGAGGATTGCCAAAGGACAGAGCTGAGAAATGCGCCGTGACTGCCCGCCGAAGAAAGCACGCTTGCGTCAAAGGGCGTTTCAATAATCGCCGTGAAGCTGCGTCCATCGCAAACTCTGCCCCAGATCGGCATATAGCAGTCGCCCGTGTTGATTTTTCTCGGGTAATGCTCATAGGCAATCGTTGAAGCAATGTTCTTT
>CAYXVM010000050.1:0-10341 GCA_964468465.1 uncultured Clostridium sp. | reverse complement strand
ACGAATAAATACATTGACGAAACCGCTCCGTGGGCGCTTGCAAAGGACGAAAGCAAGAAAGCAAGACTTGCGGAAGTTATGTATAATCTCTGCGAGAGCATCAGAATCATTTCAATTCTTATTGCTCCGTTTATGCCCTCAACAGCCGACGAAATCAGAAAACAGCTTGGAGTTCCGGCTGATTTTGAATGGGATGAGTGCGGAGTGTTCGGCAAGGAAGCGACCTATTCAGTTGTTAAGGGCGGAATAATCTTCCCGAGAATCGACCTTGAAAAGGAGCTTGCAGAGCTTGAAGCGGCTCAGGCCGCCGCAAATCCCGTTAATCCTCTTAAAGAAGAAATTCAGGGCGTTGCAAAAATCGGAATCGATGATTTCGCAAAGGTTGATTTGAGAGTTGCAAAGATTACGGAATGTGTGCCCGTCAAGAAAGCGAAGAAGCTTCTTCAGCTCACTCTTGATGACGGCACGGGCGAGCCGAGAACCGTTGCTTCGGGCATTGCCAAGTGGTATAAGCCCGAGGATCTGATTGGCAAGAGCATTATCCTTGTTTCAAACCTCAAACCCGCCGTTCTCTGCGGAGTTGAAAGCTGCGGAATGATTCTTGCCGCCGATGCGGGCGAGGACGATGTTAAGGTCATTTTCGTTGACGGCATTCCCGCAGGAAGCAAGGTCAGATAAGCCATGAATAATATCTTTGACAGTCATGCACATTATGACAGCGAAGCATTTGACGAAGACCGAAAGGAGCTTGTCGGCTCTCTTCCCGGGCGTGGCATTTGCGGAGTTATAAACTGCGCAAGCGATATGGCTTCGTCGCTCACGAGCCTTGAGCTTGCCGACGAATTTGATTTTGTCTATGCGGCGTGCGGAGTTCATCCGCATGAAGCGGAGAAATGTCTTAACGGCTATTTACCCGTGCTGAAAAAGCTTTGTTCAGAGGAAAAATGCGTTGCCGTGGGTGAAATAGGGCTTGATTATCACTATGATTTTTCACCCCGTGATGTTCAGATTAAAATATTTGAGCAGCAAATCGTGCTTGCAAAGGAGCTTGATTTGCCGATTATAGTCCACGACCGTGAGGCGCATGAGGACACCATGACCCTGCTGAAGCGTTACAAGCCCAAGGGCGTTATCCATTGCTTTTCAGGCTCTGCCGAAATGGCAAAAGAGGTTCTGAAGCTCGGCATGTATATCGGGCTCGGCGGTGCGGTGACATTCAAAAATGCCCGAAAGCCGCTTGAAGTTGCACAGATGGTTCCCGATGACAGGCTGCTTATCGAAACCGACTGCCCCTATATGACCCCTGTTCCGTTCAGAGGCAGGCGCTGTGATTCCACGTTCATTCCCTACACGGCGGAAAAGCTTGCCGAGGTCAGGGGAACGAGTGCCGAAGAAATACTTGACCTCACAAGAAAAAATGCAAACACACTTTTCAAATTGGAGTTATAATTATGTTCTTTCACGAAAAAACCTATGATATTGACGAGCTTGCAAGACATAATCTTCATATTCACACAAGATTTTCAACCTGCGCAAAGCCCGAGATGATAGCCGCCGACATTGTCAGAACCGCAGAAAAATGCGGTCTTGAAATGATAGCCCTGACCGACCATAACTATATTCAAAAAAAGAACGCCGTAGCACAGCAGCGCTATGACATTCTCAGAGAGCTTAAAAACATTGAAACAAGCGTCAAAGTGCTTGTCGGTGCGGAGCTTTCGGCTTACGGAATCGGAAAATTTGCCGATAACATAACGAGCGACAATTCGCTTGATTACAGGCTTTACACGATAAATCACTATCATCAGAGCTATTGGGAGCACCCCGAGGTTAAAACTCCGAGAGCCTATGCCGAGCATATGCTTGCGATTGTTGACGGCGTAATTGAGAGCGGCAGAGCGGATTGCTTCGCCCATCCGTTCATGGCGGGATATATCAAAGCGTTCGATGACCCTCATGAGGTCACAAGAGCGTTCACCGACAATGAGATAGGCGATGCAATGGAAAAGGCGAACAGGCATGAAATCGCATGGGAGCTTAATGCTCCCGCCGTTCTGGGCGACCCCGAATTCTATCACCGATATTTCCAGATCGGCAAAGAGGTCGGCGTTGTTTTCAACATGGGCACGGACGCTCACAAGCTTTGCAACATCGATACAAAGCAGTTTGTTGAGCAGTTCAAGAAAATTTTATATTAAAAGAAAAAAGAGAGGGCTTTATGCTCTCCCTTTTTCGGATTTCCGTGACATTGTCGCAGGAAACCGTGATATAATAAAATCATAAACAAACGAAAGGAAGTAATTTAAATGTCGGTTCTCAATGTAACAATAAACAATTTCGATGAGGTTAAGAACAGCGAAAAGACCGTTCTTCTCGATTTTTATGCCGATTGGTGCGGCCCCTGCCGCATGGTTTCCCCTCTGGTCGATGAAATTGCAGAGGAAAATCCCGAATTCCTTGTCGGCAAAATCAATGTTGACAACGAGCCCGAGCTTGCTCAGGCATTCGGTGTGTCAAGCATTCCCATGCTGGTTGTTATGAAAAACGGTAAAGTGGTTGATCAGGCTGTCGGAGCAAGACCCAAACAGCAGATTCTTGCAATGATAAAATAATCTTAAATTATCCGCTGTTATTTCACTAAAAATTTCACTATTTTTTCACTATTTTTCTCTGCTCCGAGGGGTGATTTTAACGGAACACATTTATGATATGCTTATTCTCGGCGGCGGGCCGGGCGGATACACAGCCGCATTATATGCTGCAAGAGCGGGCCTTGATACGCTTCTGATTGAAAGAATGTCGGCGGGCGGTCAGATGGCTCTGACGGGCGAAATCGAGAATTATCCGGGCTTTGACGAGGGCGTTGACGGCTTCACCCTCGGCATGAAAATGCAGAATGCCGCAGAAAAATTCGGCGCAAAAACGGAATATGACGAGGTTTCCGGGGTTGACTTTTCCGGGAAGATAAAAAAGGTCAGAACCGTCGGCGGAGAGTTTCTCGGGAAAACCGTTGTTATTTCAACCGGCGCAAATCCCCGTGAACTCGGCGTTAAGGGCGAGAGTGAGCTTGTCGGCAGGGGAGTGCATTACTGCGCCCATTGTGACGGCAGATTCTATAAGGATAAAACCGTTGCCGTTATCGGCGGCGGAAATTCGGCGGTTTCTGACGCTCTTTATCTTTCACGCCTTGCGAAAAAGGTTTATCTGATTCACCGCTGGGATTCCCTCAGAGCCGAAAAAATCTTTGAAGAAGCCTTGAAAAATGCCGATAATGTTGAGATTCTTTGGAACAGCAAGGTGGAGGATTTTATAACGGACGGCAGGGTTACGGGCTTAAAGCTCGGAAGCACGCAGAGCGAAAAAATGAGCGAAATCGAATGTGACGGAGTTTTTGTCAGCATCGGCAGAAAGCCTGCAACAGAGTTTTTGCAGGGCGTTGTTGCGCTTGACAAAAACGGCTATATCGTTGCCGACGAGTCAACAAAAACCGGGATAGACGGCGTTTATGCCGTCGGCGATGTCCGAACTAAGCCGCTCCGACAGATAGTGACCGCCGCAGCGGACGGCGCAGTTGCGGTTCATTTTGCCGAAGAATATCTCAACGATAATTGAAAGTGAAAAGCGGTGCAGTTTTGTGAGACTGCACCGCTGATTGATTTATTCAGATTTTCTGCTTTTTCATAAACGGAATTCCGAGCAGCATTATCACCGCAAAAATGATAAGATAACCCGGGATAAATCTTCCGTGAGCTTCAACTGCGGCAACAACCATAAACAGACTGCCCGCAATCGCAAGAACGGGGGCAACGAAGCGTTTCAAGCCCTTGAAATCCTTGTTAAACATCATTTTAATGAATATGGGTATGTAGAACGGATAGATTGTGACAATGGGCAGCTCTGTCGGGTCAAAGGCAAACATTCCGAGCTTTTCCGAAAAGCCGCCGAGCTGAGAGCAGTAGAAGAAAAGCAGCCATGCGCCGCAGAGAAGCAGACCGATAACGGAGGAATTGGAGGGCATGTTGGTGTGCTTATCTATCTGGCTGAACACTTTCGGAGAAGGGCCTCTGCCTCTGCTTGCGATTGAATAAAGCCCTCTTGAACAGCCGAGCATAAGTCCGTTGAGCGTTCCGAGACATGAAATGATAACAAAAACGAAAATTCCCGTTCCTGCGGCTTTCCCGAAAACTGCGGCAAAGGCATTCTTTGCGCCCGCCTGACCGCCTGCCATCATTTCTTCGTTGGGAATTGCTCCCGAAAGACCGACATAATAAAGAACATAAATTGCAACAATGATGAATGAGCCGAGCACAAGAGCCTTCGGCAGATTCTTTTTTGAATCCTTAAGCTCCGCATTGATTGAGGTTGCGATTATCCAGCCTTCATAGGCAAAAGCCGTGGCGCAGACCGCTTTGAATATCGCCGTACCGGTCGGGATATCCGTCACAACGGTTGTGAAATTCTCAACCGTGTGTCCCTTTGTTAATCCGTAAATCGTTCCCGCAATGCCCATGAGGAGCAGGGGGACGAGCTTTATAAAAGTTGACGAAACCTGAAATTTGCCTGCAAGAATCGGCGAAAGGGTGTTCAGGGCATAACTGCCGATAAGATAGAAAGAGGAAAGAGCGAGGCAAAGACCGCCCGAAATATCCGCCTCCGAGCCGAAGATAACAACGAGTGTGTATCTTGCCGAGAGCCAGGCAAGAGCCATGGTAAGGGTCGGATAATAAATAGTCGTCATAAACCAGCCGACCGAAAAGGCGTATTTTTCTCCGACCGCCGCTTCGGCATAGTCAACAACGCCGTTAACTTTTTCGTATTTTGTTGCAAGGATTGAAAAAGTGTAGGCACAGATAATCATAATAAGTCCGCCGATTATCCAAGCAAGTATTCCGAGCTTCAGGTTTCCGCCGGTATGTTTCAGAACAGCTTCAGCCTTGAAAAAAACTCCGCTGCCCACAACAATGCCGACAACCATGCAAACGGCGGTCAGCAGTCCGTATTTTTTCTTTAATTCGGTTGACATTTTTTATATCACCTTTCCTTTATTTCCCGAAGTATTTTGCACAAAAACAAAAACCGCAGATTTGTGAAAAAAATTAATCTGCGGCGTTCAGGATTTCTCTAACAACGATATTATACAATATTAATTCACTTATGTCAATATGATTTATGAGATTTGATGAATTATTATTCCGACAAATAATTAAAAATGACTACTTGCCTTTGACAATAATTTATGTTATAATCAAAGATAATCAAAAATTCGAGGGGATTTTTACGAAATGAAAAGAAAAATATCGGTTCTTGCCGTATGCGTGTTTATTTTGCTGACAGCTTCTTCATGCAGCATCAAAAAGACGGAGAACGGCGGAGTATCCGGCGCAGCCGCTCCGACAGTTTCAACCACCGTTGCTCAGACAAAAATGCACAACGATTTTAAAGACCGTTTGCCCGTTTTCAAATTTGAAAACGAGCCGAACGAAAAATATGACGACGGCATGAGGTATATTCTGACCGTTAAATGTTCGCAAAAAGAAAATGAAAAATATATCAAAGAAGTCAAAAAAGCAGGCTTTACCGAAAATGCAATTGAGGATGAGGGCTATTTCTGCGCCTATGATGAGCAGGGATATTACACGGAAATAACCTACATCGGCGAAATGATGACCGTTTTTGTAAAATTACCCTGACACATAAAAATCGAATAAAATCAGCGCATCAAAGCCCGAAAAGCCGTTTTTGCGGCAGACGAGCCTTGATGCGCTTTTTTGCTCAGAGAATAATGCAGATAAGACCGCTGCACCCTTCGTTTATGACTCTTTCGAGCGTTTCTCTAAGCTTCAGCCTTGCATCTCCGGGCATTCTGTAAAGCTTATTGTGAAGCCCTTCGTTGACAAGCTCGTGCAGGGAAGTGCCGAATATGTTCGATTCCCAGATCATTGCGGGGTTTTCTTCAAATTCCTTGAGCAGATATTTAATCAGCTCCTCGGATTGCGATTCCGAGCCGACTATCGGGGCAACCTCGGTCTGAATGTCCGCTTTCATGATGTGGAGCGACGGTGCGCTTGCCCTGAGGCGGACTCCGTATCTGCCGCCCTGCTTCATGATTTCGGGTTCTTCAAGGGTCAGATCCTCGATTCCGGGCAGAACAATGCCGTAGCCCGTCGCTTCAACCTCGTCAAGTGCGTTTTGTATTCGCTGATATCCGCTCTGAGCGGCTGAAAGCTCTTTCATCCGCTTCATAAGCTCCTGCTCGCTGTCAACCGAAACTCCCGTTTCTTCCTCAAGTATTTTGAAAAACAGCTTCGGATGAAGCGCAACCGTGATTTTTGCGCTGCCTGTTGCAAGATCCATGCCGTCAACGGCGCAGGAGCAGATGTGCTCGCAGTCCGCAACATTTTCGGCAAAGCCTTTAACATCACGGACTCTGCCAAGCTCTTTCGCAAGGGAGCTGATTTTGCCGAAAATGTCGGCTCTGAGCCAATGCTCTTTTTTGAGAGAGGTTATCCAGCCGGGCAGGTCAATTTTGACCTCTTTAATCGGAAATTCAAAGAGAACCTGCGAAAGTATCTTTACAATTTCGTCCTGCGTCAGCTCAAGGCAGTTGACCGGCATGACGGGCACGGAATAGCTTTCCGTCAGCTTTGCGGCAAGAGCGGCGGCGGACGGAGAATCGGGATTTTTGCAGTTGAGCAGAACAATAAAGGGCTTGTTTAGCTGTCTGAGCTCGCCGATAACCCTTTTTTCCGCTTCGGCATATTCTTCTCTCGGAATGTCGCTTATCGACCCGTCGGTTGTAACAACAAGTCCTATTGTCGAATGCTCCGAGATAACCTTCTGAGTTCCGATTTCCGCCGCCATATTGAAAGGAATTTCGTCGTCATACCAAGGAGTTTTGACCATTCTCGGAGCTTCTCCCTCGATGTAGCCGAGAGCCGACGGAACAATATAACCGACGCAGTCAATCATTCTGACCTTCATTTTTGATTTTGAGGGCAGAGTGATTTCAACTGCGTCCTCGGGAATGAATTTCGGCTCGGTTGTCATAATCGTTCTGCCTGCCGATGACTGCGGAAGCTCGTCGGTTGCCCTTTCACGGCGCAGGGAATCGTCGATGTTCGGCAGAACCATTGATTCCATGAATTTTTTGATAAAGGTTGATTTTCCCGTTCTGACCGGGCCGACAACTCCGATGTAGATATCTCCGCCCGTTCTTGCGGCGATGTCACGGTAAATATTATTGTTTGCCATTATAAATCCTCCGAATTCTCTGTTTTGTTATTGCTTCTCTAGGGTAACGGCGAGAAACCGTGGTTCGGATTATTACCGTTACCCTAAACATTATGCAGAGTCGGGACAATGTATGACGAACAAAAAGAGCTGAACCGAAATGAATCGGAACAGCTCTTTATTATTGTTTAAATATCATTTCTTGCGGATTGAATCCTTGAGGAGCGTCACAACGGATGAAACGATAATTTCAAGGTTGCTTCTTGTCTCGGCAGGTCTCGGGCCGTCTGCAGGGAGCAGCTCTTTGTTTTCGCCGACCTTCATAAACTGGGGATATTTTTCGTTTGTATGAACCGTCGGCTGACCGTCATAGAGAATCGCCCAATTCAGGAATTTCAGATAATCCTCGCCGAACTGATTGTGGTCGCTGCCGTAGATGAACCATGTGTATTCGGGGAAAAGGCAGGTGGAAGCGTCAATCGTGTTATCGGGCGAAACATGATTGTGGCCGCAGCTTGTATTCTTCTGAACATAGCCGTCGCCGAGAGTTTCGCCGAACGGAGCGCAGGTTGCGCCGATGCTCATGTATTTTGTGTCAATGAGCATATCGGAGTGGGATTCCGCCTTTGCCGTGGTAACGGGAATTGTTGAAATTCCGCAGCCGACAGAGATAATAATGCTCACGCCGTTTCTCTTTGCCGATTTGAGGATATCCTCAAGCTTATTCTGAACATTGTAGTGATAATAGTCGGCTCTCCTGATAAGCTCGGCGTATTTTTCACTGTCGCCGAGAAGCTCCGCTTTTGCATCTTCATAATATTCGTCGGGAACAAATGACCAGACGCCGGGCATTGTGCCCATTGCATCAACAAGGTATTCCTTGAATATTCTGTCAAGCTGTTCGTCGAGAAGCTTCTGAACATAGTTGAGCAGGGGGTCAACAACGCCGGCCTTTCTGAGAATATCAATAACCGATGCGATTAACTGACTCTGAGCGCTGTCATAGCCCATGAAGCTCTTGATGAATTCTTCAAGCTTTTCGCCCTTGCCCGAAACGCCGACCTGCAAGGTGAGCATTGAACCGATAAGAGAAAGACCTTTATATGCGGGTGAGAGGAAAACGAGCTTTTCAACATCGCCAGAGCCGAAAAGATGAAGATATGAAGCAACGATTGTGTTGCCCTGGCTGTGGCAGGAGAGAATAACCTTTGAATGACCCGTTGCCTCTTTGACTTCATTGACATATTCTTTAAGAAGCTTTGCATTGTCAATCGGGTCAAGCCGCCAGTCATAAATGAATTTGTAATCGCCCGTTTCGTTTTCGGTTGAAGTAATAAAGCCGTATTCGGTGATTTTATGTTTTTCCGCTTCGGGGGCGGGGTTCGGCATTGCTCCCGTATTCTTAACGGGTGTTCCGTCAAGGTTCAGAGCAAGGCTGCCGAGAAGCTTATCCGCTCCTGCAATGGCGTTTGTGCCGAAACCGTCATAATCATTGAATGCGAGCAGGCAGACGGCGGCTTTGAGAATGTCGGGTACTGCGGATTTAATCGCATCTTCGCTCGGCGGAAAAACGCTTGTTCTGTCGTCGCTTTCGGGGTTTTCATAAATTGTTTCACCGAAGCCGGGAACAAAAATGACGGGAGCGTTTCCACAGCCGCAGGAGTCGTTTGCCGCAAGGGCGGGCACGCAAATTGATATTGCCATAACGGCAACAAGAATAACGCTGACAACTTTTTTCATTTTAAATATTCCTTTCTCTCATTGAAAATAAATGCTCAGAGCAAACAGAGTTTGAGCGGGAAAATATGTAAACAAAACAATGGCGTCTGTTCTTTTGGTGAGAGGTGAGCCAAAAAGCATGGCGGCAAGAGCACCGTCGGAGGCAAGAAAAAGAAAGCCTGCCGCAATAAGCATTGCGCCGAATGCCGTGTTTCCTCCCGAAACGCAGACAAATCCTCTTGAAACCGCCGAAATGAAAGAAATCATAAGGCAGAGGGAATAAATGCAGACAAGCTTGTTCTTGCCGACAAATTTAATTTTGTTAATAATGACATGAATTACGGACACAACGCACAGAGCGGCAAATCCGAGCAGAATTTGCTTCCAATAGCCGAGAAGCGGAGGCGAAACGAGAAAAGCAAAGGTATAAAAATAGGTCAGATGACCGATTCCGAATAAAAGAGCGGCGATGAGAAAATGTTTTCCCTCACGCCATTCAACAAAGAAGTCGCCGACAAGTCCGAAAAACAGAGCAATGACAATAAGAATTGAATAAAACATCGGCGTGTGGTCGGCGTCAAGCATGGCTTTTTCCGCAGAATAGGCATATGCCGCAAAAATGCCCGTCATCAAAAACATAAACGAGCAAACCATTTTCGGGATAAGATAATTCTTTCTGAAACGGGGCACCGCATACGAAAGAACCGTTGAAATGCCTGACAGCGCAGTGAAAATCCACATTATTACAGAGAGTTTAATGGGAATCATCCTTTCATTGCTTATTTGCCGTATTCCGCCGCTTTTGCCGTTGCGAGCTTATCACAGCGCTCATTTTCGGGATGACCTGCATGACCCTTGACCCACACGATTTTATAATCGTGCTTTCTGATTTCAGTCAAAAGAGTCTGCCAGAGCTCGGGGTTCAGAACGGGCTTTTTGTCGGACTTTTTCCAGCCGTTTTTTGCCCAATTCCATATCCATCCCTGAAGAAAAGCGTCGGCAACATATTTTGAATCGGTGTATATAGTAACCGAGCATTTTTCTTTTAAGCGTTTGAGCGCCTCAATAACCGCCGTAAGCTCCATCCGGTTGTTGGTGGTCGATTTATCGCCGCCGCTCAGTTCAAGCTCGTGATTGCCGTATCTGAGGATTGCGCCCCAGCCTCCGGGGCCGGGATTGCCCGAACAGGCTCCGTCTGTAAAAATATCAACTTTTTTCAATTCACTCATGGTTAATCCTTTATGAAATTTATTTGAAAAAATTATATCATCATTTTCCGAATTAAACAAGATATTTTTGGTTATTATTTAATATTCTGCCAATAATAAATTGAGAGAAAATCGGAAAGGAATGATTTTTGATGAGAGCGGTAATCATGGCGGGCGGCGAGGG
>CAYXVM010000049.1:0-10345 GCA_964468465.1 uncultured Clostridium sp. | reverse complement strand
TGTCACGAAGTGACTGATGAGGTGAACAATTTACTCAGCCAAATTCCGGTTTGTAGGTGACGCCGAACTCTTCAATTAATCTGTGCATTATCAGCAATTCCTGGAACGCCGGGGACGGCGTTCCCTACGAAAAATCAATTGTAAAACATGGTTTATATTTGAAAACAAACCTTACCAATCCTCAGACCTACGGCCAGTGATTTGCCTCCCTCTTGAGGGAGGTGGCACGGCGTTAAGCCGTGACGGAGGGAGTTGCCAAAGGAGCCCATGCAGTCGGTTTCTGCTTTTCAGACAGAAACATTGTAAAAAGTGTAAACTCCTTATAATAAACAATTACTATTCAACCAAAGGAATGAGTTCAAACAAGTCATCGATAAGCGGCGCACCGCTTTGAAAAAGCCTTGTTCTGTTTTCGTGGCCGCTCGTCAAAAGCACGCAGTCCGCGCCGAGTTCTTTTGACATTTCAAAGTCATGTTCAAGATCGCCGACAACAAGAACATTTCCACTCTCGGCACCCGATTTTTCAAGATAGTCTTCGGCTCTTTCAATCTTTGAGCCAGCAAGAAAATCCTCGGAACCGAGAACGGCGTTAAACATTCCGTCCATGCCGTATTTTTTGACATTACGGATAAGCTGAGCATTATTTGAGGACGAAACAATGACTTGATTTATTCCTTTGGAGCAAAAATATTTCACTGCTTCCTCTGCTCCGTCAGTCAGCGAGCATTCGCAGAGATGGCGCATATAACCGTCATTATATTGTTCAATTATTACATTATAATTTTCTGTTTCAAGCTCGAAAACACGCTCATAGAATTTTTTGATCGGAACTCCAATACATTCACGGTAAAAATCAAGGTCTATCGGCTCTTTGCCACGCTCGGCAAGCATATCATTGACGCTTGAAAGTGAGGCTTGAACATCGTTGAGCAGAGTTCCGTTCCAATCCCAGATTATATGTGTATATTTCATTCATCGACTCCTTGGATAATAAATAATGATTCAATATTTATAAAAATATTGATAAATATTTGCATTAGATGTATTATAATCTTGAAAAGCAGGTGATAAAATGACAACATTTGAAAAAATCTATGAAGTAGTAAAGCGAATACCCAAAGGCAAAGTCGCAACCTACGGGCTTGTTGCCGCTCTTGCGGGCAATCCACGCTGGGCAAGAGTTGTCGGCTACGCTCTGCATGTCAACCCCGAACCGGGCAAAATCCCATGCCACAGGGTTGTTAACCGTCAAGGCATGGTCTCCTCCGCTTTTGCTTTCGGCGGTGAAAACATGCAAAGACTTCTGCTGAGCGAAGAGGGAATCGAATTTCGCCCTGACGGCTCAATTGACCTTGGCAAATTTATTTGGAAGCCGGAGTTATAACTCCGCTGTCGGATATCTTAACCCCTTGAGGCTCATAGCTTTCAACCCTGTCAAACAGCGCTCTGCTGTCCTCAGGGTCGGATAAAAGCCTTGTCTCACAGCCCTGCTGTTTGAGCGGCATAATAGTTGTCTGAACATTCATTTTGCGGTCAAAATTCAGAGTTATCACGCAAGAATCAAGCGTTTTGCTGTTGAACCAGAAATTGCCCACGCTGTAAATAATCGGCGCACCTTTATAGAAATCCATGCCTTGCAGGCAATGAGTGTGACCGCCTATTACGGCGTCAACTCCTGCGTCGATATATTCCCTCGCCATGGTTTTCTGAGCGTCCTCAAGCACGGTTGAATTCTCCGTTCCCCAATGCACATAAGCGATAAGAAAATCGCATTGCTCATCGGCGACTTTGATTGCTTTTAAGAACCTTTCGCTCTCATAGGTGCCCATAACGCCCGCATCGTTGTTATTCGCAACCGGGGTGAAATAGATCTTTTCCGCTCTGCTTGCGGCAACAACACCGACCTTGATACCGTTAACAATGAAATAATATCCCTCAGCAGCTTCGCCGACATTCATGCCAGCTCCGACATAGGGCATACCGGCGTTTTTCAGATGATACATTGTGTCAACAAAGCCCTCCAAGCCGTAGTCATAGACATGATTGTTGGCAAGCGACACTATATCGGCGCCCAAATCTTTGAAAATCTGAATTCTGTCGGGATGAGCCTGAAAAGTCCATGTTTTGCCCTCTAAAGGCGCACCCCTCTCGCCGATTGAAAATTCATTATTAATAAGAAAAATATCGCATGCGTTGAGATAATCAACAACCGCCTTGTCAATGCAGTTGATAACGCCGCCTTTTTCATATGAATGAACCATGGGAGCATAATCGGGATCAAAAAGGATATCGCCGACAAAGGCAAAGCTGAATGTATCTTTGCCGTTATCTCCCCTGTTTTCAATGTTTTTTGAATCAATTTTTCCGCTGAGCATGTCGCTGATGACATGATATGAACAGCCAAGGGTTTCAAGCCATGAAAGCTCAGTGTAGCTCCCGTTTTTGACCTGTTCAAGCAGCGATTTAACGGGCTCGTCGCCGAATTCTTTAAGAAATTCGGCAGAAACCGCAAGACCTGAAGCCTCCGAAATCTTCTCTGATGCTTCCGCAAAATTTACTGCCTTTGCCTGAGCGGCAATAGCTTCACCGTAGCCGTCGGAAGTCTGAATTTTGCAGGAACAAAGCAGACATAATATTAATGTAACAATTATAATATTGACAAATATTGTTCTTTTCATAATTTACCCAACCTATCTTTTAACTCCGTTATTTCTGTCAGTTCCGAGCTGACTTTTTTCATGTATTCAAGTGTTTCCCTATCGTGAACAAGAATCCTCGCCGCCCTCTTAACGGCTCTCTCAAACGGTGAGGAAAGTCGCACTCTTTCGTCTGACAGCGGACATTCGCCCGCTCTCGGGTCACGGACAACAGATATTCTGACTCTTCCTCCCCTTTCCGTTATCAACGGAAAAAGCGGAAAGAAGCGGCAGGCAAGCGGTCTTTCGCCTCTGCGGCACTCCCCTGAGCACAAAAGCATCGGATAACCGTGGTTAGCTTCGGTGTTTTTGACCTCAAAGCCCTGCTTATCGGCAAACAGTTCGTCCTCACTCGGGTAAAGCCACATGCCTTTACAGTCGCCTTTGCAGCATAAAGCTCCGCAGATTTCTCCGCAGTTGACAGCACCGAGCGGCGTTTTGTGATAAAGTATCTTATAAGCCTCTTTTAACTGCCTTTTAATAAGTATTTCACCTCTTTTTTTGTTGATTTTGCTTTTTTTAACGGCAATATTGTTAATAATGCCAAAATGAATAACAGACTTTATTTTTTCAATTATGAAAAATAGCCTATATTTTTCAAAAGAATCACTTTATTCCTAACCGATTTCTCTTTTTATGATTTAGCGTTCATCCTGTAAAGTTAATAAGCTTTACGCAATATTATTGCTCTGATTTGCAGGTTTTTTTCAATTTTTCGGAATTCAATAAATTATTATTGATAATATTTTAATATATTTCTCATAAAATTTCAAGTTTTTTACAACTTTTAATAATTTACTTTATTTTGTATACCTTATATGATATAATAATCGTATTCCCGCAAAGAAAGGTGTTTTCTGAACTATGAAAAGAAAAAGCGGAATTCTGATGCCCGTCTCTTCGCTTTACGGCGATTATTCAATCGGTAATTTCGGCAAGAGTGCATTTGAATTCATTGATTTTATAGCCGAGTGCGGCTTTTCGGTCTGGCAGGTGCTTCCGTTCACCGTCACCGATGAATATAATTCCCCCTACAAATCATTTTCCGCTTTCGGCGGCAACCCTTATTTTGTTGACCCCGAAAAGCTTTTTGAGGACGGTCTGATTTCGGCAGATGACCTTGAAAAAAGCAAGCAAAAAACGCCTTTTGTTGCGGAATATGATAGACTTGCGAAAGAACGTCTGCCCCTGCTGAGAAAAGCGTCGCTTAATTTTAAGAATACCGCTGAGGTTGATGATTTTATTGCCTCTCATCCGAGAATTGAAGCTTTCTGCCGCTTTATGACCCTGCGTGAACAAAACGGCGGCAAGCGCTGGCAGGAATGGCAGCCCGATAAAATAACCGATTTTGAAACACTCAATATGTGGAAATTCGTTCAATACGAATTTTTCACTCAATGGTCAGAAGTCAAAAGCTATGCCGAATCAAAGGGCATAAGCATAATCGGCGATATTCCCATTTATGTTTCTGACGACAGCTGTGACGTCTGGGAGAATCGCAGCCTGTTTGAGCTGAACGAAAAAGGCTATCCCACAAGCGTTGCGGGCGTTCCTCCCGATTATTTCGCCGAGGACGGTCAGCTTTGGGGCAATCCGCTTTACGATTGGAATGAAATGAAGAAAGACGGTTACAGCTGGTGGCGTGAGCGCATGGATCATGCCCTTGAAATGTTTGACGGCGTTCGCATTGACCATTTCAGAGCCATTGAATCCTATTGGGCGGTTGATTCGGAAGAAACAACGGCAAAAAACGGCGTCTGGCGCAAGGGGCCGGGCATCGATTTTATTAATGCGATAAAAGAACATCACGATGATAAATTAATCATTGCCGAGGATCTGGGCGACATAACCGACGAGGTTCGTGCGCTTGTTGATGAGAGCGGCTTTCCCGGAATGAGGGTGTTCCAATTCGGCTTTCTTGACGACGGCGACAGCATTCATATGCCGCATAATTATATCCGCAACTCCGTTGCTTACTCGGGCACTCACGATAACAACACTCTTTTCGGCTTCCTTTGGGAGAGCAGCGAGGATGTTCGCCGCAGGGCGCTTGAATACTGCGGTTTTTCGGGCGGAGACTGGGGCGGAGCATGTCCGCTTTTCCTCAGAACGCTTTTTGAAAGCGTGAGCGGCCTTGTTATTATTCCGATTCAGGACTTTTTGATGTACGGCTCCGACACAAGAATCAACACTCCCGGTGTATCGGGCGGAAATTGGAGCTACAGAGTAACCAAGGAACAGCTTCTCAATGCCGACAGAGAATTTTTCAAATCACTTAACAGAATTTACAAGAGGTAAAATATAAATGGAATCTGCAAAAACATTTTTTGAATTCAGCGATAAAATAACCGAGGCATCCGCCGCTGCCCTTGAAAAGGCAAAGGAAAAATTCGGAGAAATTGAAGAAATAACGGAGTATAATCAGCAAAAGGTGCTCAGGGCTTTCATTGACAGCAGAGTCAGTGAAGCAGATTTTGCAGGCTCAACGGGCTACGGCTACGGCGACACGGGCAGAGAAAAGCTTGACAGAATTTATGCCGACATTTTCGGCGCAGAGGACGCAATAGTCCGCCACAGCTTCACCTGCGGCACTCACACTCTTGCGGTTGCGCTTTTCGGCGTTCTGAGACCCGGCGATACGATGCTCTGCGTTACGGGAACACCCTATGACACCATTCACAGCGTTATTGGCTTAAGCGGCGAGGGCATGGGCTCGCTCAAGGATTTCGGAGTTAAATACGAACAGACCGAACTCGGCAAAGACGGCAAGCCCGACATGGAAGCTATCGAAAAGGCTCTTGAAGCAAAGCCGAAAATGGTTTATATTCAGCGTTCAAGGGGCTACAGCCTGCGCCCGAGCCTTTCGGTTGACGAAATCGGCGAAATTGCCTCGCTTGTTCATTCAAAATGCGATGCGATAGTAATGGTTGACAACTGCTACGGCGAGCTTGTTGAAAAAATCGAACCTACGCAGGTCGGAGCGGATCTTATGGCAGGTTCTCTGATTAAAAATGCTGGCGGTTCAATCGCCCGAACGGGCGGCTACATAGCAGGCAGGCATGATTTGGTTGAGCTTTGCGCCTACAGAGCAACAACTCCCGGTCTCGGCAAGGAGGTCGGATGCACTCTCGGAGAAAACAGAAACATGTTCATGGGCATTTTTCATGCTCCCCACATTGTCGGCGAAGCGTTGAAATCCGCCGTTTTTGCCGCATCTCTTTTTGAAAATCTCGGCTTTTCGGTCACTCCAGCAAGCGACGAAAGACGTCACGATATAATTCAGGCTCTCTGCCTTGAAAATTCCGACAGACTGATTGAATTCTGTAAAGGCATTCAGAGCGGCGCACCCGTTGACTCGTTTGTCACTCCCGAGCCTTGGGATATGCCCGGCTATGACAGCAAGGTTATCATGGCGGCAGGTGCATTCATTCTCGGCTCATCAATCGAGCTTTCCGCAGACGCTCCCCTGCGTGAGCCGTTTGCGGTGTGGATGCAGGGCGGGATCAATTTCCATTCCGCCAAAACCGCAATCATGCTTGCCGCCGAGGGGCTGAACAGGAAAGGACTGCTTTAATATGGAATACAAAGGAATAAGCAGAGACGCACTTTTTCTCATGGCGGATAACCGCTTCAGGGATTCAAAGGCGTATTATGAAGAACATAAGGAACAGATTAAGGAATCAATGACCGTTCCGATGCGACAGCTTGCCGAAATAATCGGCTCGGAGCTTGCGGGCATTGATCCGCTGATGAATACCGTTCCGACCAAAATGGTTTCAAGGGTTCGCCGTGACACGAGATTCACCAAGGATAAACACCTTTACCGTGAAAATATGTGGATAATGTTCATGCGTCCGAAGCATGAATGGCGGTGCTACCCCTGCATGTGGTTTGAGGTTACGCCCGTCAATTATTCGCTCGGAGTCGGATTTTTCGGAACTGAACCCGGACTTATGCAGACATTCCGCAAGGCTCTGAGGGAAAATCCCAAAGAATTCCTGAAAGCGGCGGAAAAATGCAAAAAAGCCGGAGCAAGGCTTGACGAGGCGCACTATAAACGCCCGTTTCCCGACTGCCCCGACGGTCTTGAAGAATATTATAACTGCAAGGAAATATATTTTATTTCGTTCTCAGAAAATCTTGACGACCTTTCAGACAACAGAATCGTTGAGATAATGCGGTCAACCTACAAGGCTTTTTCGCCGATGTATAAATTTTTGCTCGGCGTTTCGGACGAATATTTTTCAAAGGAGGAATGACGGTGGATTATTCAAAATTCAAAAGCGGCAGCGATATCAGGGGCTACGCTCTCGGCGACGAATCAAACCCGCTCTATATGAGCGACGAAATGGTAATGAGAGCCTCGGCGGCTTTTTTGAAATGGCTTGAACCAAGATGCGGAAAGACAAAGCCCCGCATCTCTGTCGGTCACGACAGCCGCCTTTCGGCGGACAGAATCAAAAACGCCGTTATCAAGGCTCTGACCTCAAACGGTGCAGAGGTTGCAGACTGCGGGCTTTGCTCAACCCCCGCAATGTTTATGACAACTGTTGACGCAGACTGTGACGGAGCGGTTCAGATAACGGCAAGTCATCACCCGATGGACAGAAACGGGCTGAAATTCTTCACAAAAGACGGCGGACTTGACGGCTCTGACATTGCCGATATTCTTGAAAATGCCGCAAAAATCGAAAATCCCGTCGGTGACAAAAGCGGAAAATGTTCAAAGCTTGATTTCATGGAGCGTTATTCCGAAATTCTCAGAAACATGATTATTGACGGCGTTAACAGCATCAACGAGCGTGAAAAGCCGCTTAAAGGCATGAAAATCGTTGTTGACGCAGGCAACGGAGTCGGCGGTTTTTACGCCTGCAAAGTTCTTGAACCGCTCGGAGCAGATATTACGGGCAGTCTTTATCTTGAACCTGACGGCAATTTTCCGCATCATGCGCCAAACCCCGAAAACGCTGAAGCAATGGCTTGCGTTTCAAAGGCGACGGCTGAAGCAAATGCTGATTTCGGCGTTATCTTCGATACCGACGTTGACAGAGCCGCTTGCGTTGGCAAGGGCGGATTTGAAATAAACCGCAACCGTCTTGTCGCCCTCGCTTCAAAGATTGCTCTCACCTCCTGCCCCGGCGGCACCATCGTCACCGACAGCGTAACCTCCGACGGGCTTGCCGAATTCATAAAGGCGAACGGCGGAACTCATCTAAGATTTAAAAGAGGTTACCGCAACGTTATCAACAAACAGCTTGAGCTGACAAAAAGCGGCGTTAAATGTCCGCTTGCAATGGAGACATCGGGTCACGCCGCATTTGCCGATAATTATTTTCTTGACGACGGCGCATATCTGATAACAAGGCTGATAATTGAAGCCGCCAACATGGCTAAAAAAGGCGAAACGCTCGAACATCTTATCGCTGATTTGCGTGAACCGAAAGAAGAAAAGGAACTGAGATTCAGAATTCTTGACGAGAATTTCAGACCGCAGGGTGAGAAAATCATTTCTCTTTTTGAAGAAGAAGCGAAAAATCATGCGGGCTGGAGCGCAAGCACCGATAACTACGAGGGCATACGCATCAACGCCGATTCCTCCTGCGGAAACGGATGGTTCCTGCTCCGCCTGAGCGTTCACGACCCGATTATCGTCCTGAATTCTGAAAGCGACGAAGAAGGCGGAATAATCAAAATGTGTTCCGATGTTCTTGATGTCATTTCCCGTGCAGATAATATTGAAAAAATCGATATTTCATCTTTAAAGAATTATGTTGAAAAGGAGTAAAAAAATATGAATTCCATCATTACTGCCGTTATGGCTTTTATTACTGCAATCATGTCGCTTTTCTACACTCCGTCGGAGCTGAAAAACGTTAATCCCTCAGTTATTCCCGAGCCGTCAAAGACTCAGGATGTTACGGTAATGACATATAATGTCTATGTTGCAGGCTCAGGCGAGCGTTCGCCCGAAAGCCGCACACCGCTTGTTATTGAAAATATCCGCAGATATATGCCCGATTCATTCGGAATTGAAGAAGCCGACGAGGGCTGGGTCAAGAGAATTGCCGAAGCAATGCCCGAATACGCCTATGTTGGCAAGGGCAGAAACTTCACGGGCGGTGGCGAAGCAAGCCCCGTATTTTATAAAAAAGATAAATATGAGCTTGTCGATTCGGGCACCTTCTGGCTTTCAAAAACACCCGATAGACCCTCTCACGGCTGGGACGCCATGATGAACAGGGTTTGTTCATATGCCGTTCTGAAAGACAAAGAAACGGGCTTTGTTTATGCTCATTTCAACGCCCATTTTGACCATATTGGCAAAATAGCACGCCTTGAATCCGTTTCGGTTGTTGCGGATATGATTTCAAAGAAATGCCCCGGCATTCCCGTTGTATTCTCAGGCGACCTTAACGATGACGAGGGTTCGGATATGTATAACCGAATTCTTGAATGCGGAATGAGAGATACGAAATTTATTGCGGAAACCGCCGACAACTGCGGAACATATCACGGCTACAGCGAAGCGACCGAAAGTGTCAGAACAAAGCCGATTGACTTCATTTTTGTTAACGCTTTTGCAACCAAGGTTGAAAGCTACACGGTTGACCGCACTCAGCTCAACGGAATGTATGCTTCAGACCATCACCCCGTTATTGTTGAAATGACCTTATTTAACGGATAAAGGACGGGAAATGCTATGTATTCAATTTTATACAAGATTCTTTCGCCCTTAATATCATTAATCACGGCAATTTCAGCCGCATTTGCTCCTGCAATTTCACTTCCGCTTGTCCCCGTCAATCCCAATCCCATACCGGGCGAAACAATTTCTCAAAATATTACCGTCATGACCTTCAATTTAAAAATCGGCGGTGATGACGAGCTTTCGCCCGAAAACCGCAAGCCTCTTGTTCGTGAAACGGTTATGAAATATACCGCCGATTCATTCGGAGTTCAGGAAGCAGACAAATCATGGGTTGACCTGCTTACCGATGCAATGCCCGAATATGCTCATGTCGGCAAATTCAGGGATGACGGCGTTGAAACGGGAGAATCAAGCACGGTATTCTATCTCAAAGATAAATACGAGCTTGTCAATTCGGGAGACTTCTGGCTCTCCGAAACGCCCGATATTCCCTCAAAAGGCTGGGACGCACCCACTCACAACAGAATCTGCACCTATGTTATTCTCAAGGATAAAGAAACAGGATTTACATATGCCCACTTCAACACCCACCTTGACAATGCGGGTGAGCAAGCAAGAGCGGAATCCGTTGCGCTCATTGCAAGCAAAATTGCTCAGATTGCCCCCGATATTCCCGTTGTTCTGACTGGCGACTTTAACTTCAACGAAGCATCATATAACTACGGTAATATGCTCAGTTGCGGCATGAAAGACACGAAGTATCTTGCCGAAACCACAGATTTCGGCCCGACTTATCACGGATACAGAGCCGTTAACCTCGACATTCTTCCCATCGACTTTGTTTTTGTTAACGCCTATGTCAAATCGGTCGATTACAGTAAAATCGACCGTTCAAAGGTAAACGGTATTTATCCGTCAGACCATTACCCCGTTATCGTTAATATGACTTTATTGATTTAAGGAGGAATAAAGAATGTTTAGAATTTTGTCAATTAATGTG
>CAYXVM010000048.1:0-10607 GCA_964468465.1 uncultured Clostridium sp. | reverse complement strand
GTGAGAGTAATCACCCTTCATGAGGACGATATTCTCAACTATGACAACGACCTTTTCGTTTACACCGGCAGCGTTACCAAAGGTACCGAAAAGCTTGAAAAGCAGATAGATGAGCCTTACAATGAGCCTGCAAATATCTTTGAAAAAATCGGAGCATTTTTCGTAAATTCGGCAGTAAATCTCTATAATATGATTCTAATGCTCTTTGTTTGATTTGCATATAACGAAGCCCTCGGCTGAGCCGGGGGCGTTTTTTTTAGTGAAGGTAGGGGCGACCCAATGTGGTCGCCCGCCCTAAATCAAATGAAGAAATGAAGTGTGCCTTCGGCACATGAAGTTTTTGCATTCGCAAAAATGAAGCTTGCTTCGCAAATTAAGGATAGGCTCCGCCTATGACCGATTGTAATTGCTCCGCAAAAACTGACTGTATCTTTAGCCTTCCTCTTGAGGGTGCGGGTTGCCGGTGGCAACCTCTGAGCGTAAGCTCAGAAGCACCGACCGAGGCGGTAGCCGAGACGGTGGCACGGCGTAAGCCGTGACGGAAGGAGTAAAAAGAAGACTTGAAGTTTTTTGTTGCTCCGCAAAAGCTGTTTTTAACTCCCTCAGACGCTATGGCGCCAGCTCCCTCTTGAGGGAGCCAATACAGAAAATTACAGTTTTTCCGCAAGCAACTGCTTTCCGTCTTTTGTGTGAAAAGTGAAAATGTAAGAGGTAAGAGATACCGGGTAAGGCGGGGGCTTGCTCCCGCCGTTTGCTTGAAGCGCCGAATCTATTGAAAAATAACAATTTTTCGTAGGGAATGCTGTCCTCAGCGTTCCGTGGGATTTGATGCATTTCACGGACAGCCGCAAGGCTACGGATTGTATTTCAATTTGTAGGGGACGATGCCCACATCGTCCAATCACAATGAATAGTTATTCGCCTGCGGCGAATCGGTTCGTCGGGGACACCGAACCCTACGGATTTGCCGTGAATTCGTGCGTTTTCAGGCGGGCGAACACAGTTCGCCCCTACCGTGTTGCCTATGATTTATGCGGTTCTTTGAAAAAATGCAATTATCTGTTTGGGCTCCTTTGGCAAAGGAGCTGCCCGTAGGGCTGAGGATTGGTAAGGTGCGAATAAAATGAATTGTTATTGTTTTTCGGAACGCTGAGGACAGCGTTCCCTACGAGGAAATTGCGTTGATAACGGGACTTCTCCCCTACGGTTGAGCCGTTGGATTAAATCGGTCTCAACCGATGTAAATGTAACAAAATAATTAAGAATTTTCCGTTTTATTGACCGGGCTTTTTATTTATGGTATAATTTGCAAGTATAAAGCCCAAAAATAGCAACGGGGAGTGAGTTAAAATGCAGTCAAACATTCGCTCAAAGGCGGATAAATTCGCATCATGGTGTTCGGGCGCAGGCTCTTACGTTGTTTGCGTGCTGGCTCTCGGAATTATGGCATGTTTAACATCAACGGCATTTTTCACAACAACCGATGTTGACCTGAACAATGTCTGCTCCGAAAATATCGTTTTTTACCGTGATAATGTTTTTTTAGGCGTGCTGATTTGCGCAGCATCGTTAATTATTCTTTATTTTTTCCGGAATATCATCAAAAAAGTTCCTTTATGGGTTTTCACGGCGGTTCTGACGGTCTGGACGGTCGTTTTCGGCTTTGTTTTTGTTTCATCCGCTCAGTCGGTTCCCGTCAACGATTCCTACAGCGTCTGTCAGGCGGCTTACTGCGCTTCAATCGGCGATTGGAGCTTTTTTGAAGAGCCTTATTTCTTCTGGTATCCCTTCCAGCTCGGATATGTTTTATTCTGTGAAATAATAATCCGGATTTTCGGCACGGGCGATAGTTTTCTCGTTATGCAATATGTCAATGTCGTCTGCCTTGCCGTGGCATACATTTCGGCAATCGGAATATGCCGCCGTTTGTCGAGCCGAAACGAAGTTCCAAAGCTTGCGGCGGTGATGATGCTGTTCTGCATGCCGACCGTGTTCTTCTGCACTTTCACCTACGGCAACATTCCCGGTCTGATGTTCGTCATGCTTTCTTTTTGGATGTTTTATGAATTCAAAGAAAGCAAAAAGCTTGTTTTCGGAATTCTCTCCGCTCTGTTTATCGGCATTGCAATTTCAATCAAAATGAATTATACCATTGCATTTGTTGCACTGGCGATAATATGGCTGATTTGGCTTTTGGGCGAAAGAAATCTCAAAAGCGCAGTCTGCCTTTTGCTCGTCATTGTTTCCGCTCTGTCAATCAAAAATGCGGCAATCACTTCTTACGAAAAGCGCAGCTCAATTGATTTCGGAGACGGTATTCCGATGGCTTCCTGGGCGGCAATGGGTCTTAACGAGGCTTACAACGGCCCCGGCTGGTACAACGGCGGCCACACGGTTTCAAACTACGAAAACAGCGGCAGAAACGCAGAAATTGCGGCTGAAAATTCAGTTGAAACAATCAAAGACCGTCTTTCATATTTTGCGAGCAATCCCGGCGACGCCGTCAACTTCTTCACAAGAAAATTTGCAAGTCAATGGAATGAGCCCTCTTATCAGAGCATCTGGAACATTCAGGTCAGAGGAGCTTATTCCGAAAGAGGCAAGATAGCGGAATATGTTATCGGAGAGGGCGAAAAGCCGCTTAAATCGGTAATGAATTACGAATTCAACATTCTGCTTGTCGGAGTGCTTGCAGGGCTGATATATTTGTTCAAAAAGAAAGATGTCACGGCTGTTCTTCTGCCTACATTCCTGCTCGGCTCGGTTATGTATCATATGATTTTTGAGGCAAAGGCTCAGTATTCTCTGGTGTTCCTTGTCGTAATGATTCCCTTGGCGGCGCTCGGGCTTGAATTTATTTTCTGCAAAGCAGATAAATTAACCGATAAGTTTATCATGAAAAAAACACAAAAAGGCGGTGAAAACGCTTGAAGCTCTTTTTGGTTGTTCCCTGCTATAACGAGCAGGAGGTTCTGCCCGACACGGCGCACAAGCTCAGGGACAAAATGAGTTCTCTTATCTCAAACGGAAAGATTTCTCCCGAAAGCTCGGTTGTGTTTGTTGACGACGGCTCCGAGGACAAAACATGGGAAATAATTCGTGCGCTCCATGAGCATGACGGAATGTTCAGAGGAATCAAGCTTGCCCACAACAAAGGGCATCAGAATGCCCTGCTGTGCGGACTGATGACAGTCAAGGACGAGTGCGACGCCGCAATTTCGCTTGACGCCGACCTTCAGGACGATATCAACGCCATTGATGAAATGCTTGAAAAGTTTTCTCAGGGCTGTGACATTGTTTACGGCGTGCGTTCTTCAAGAAAGAAAGACTCCGCTTTCAAGCGTGGCACGGCTCAGGCATTCTATAAGCTGATGAACGCTCTGGGCGTTGAAACCGTCTACAATCACGCCGATTACCGCCTTATGAGCAGGCGTGCGCTGAATGCTCTTTCTCAATATAAAGAGGTCAATATTTTCCTCAGAGGAATCGTTCCCCAGATAGGCTACAAAACCGATGTTGTATATTATGAACGGGGCGAACGGCTTGCGGGCGAATCAAAATATCCGCTCAGAAAGATGATATCCTTTGCGTTTGAGGGCATAACCTCGTTTTCGGTGAAGCCCATAAGAATGGTCACGGTTATCGGAATCGGTATTTTCATCTGCTCACTGATTTATCTGCTTTATTCGCTGATTCGCTATTTCCTCGGCGAAACGGTCAGAGGCTGGACTTCGATTATCTTCGCCATTCTTGCCGTGGGCGGTCTGCAGATGCTTTCAATCGGCATCATCGGCGAATATATCGGAAAAATCTATTTTGAAACAAAGGAACGCCCCAAATATATTGTTGAAGAATATATCAAATAACAAAAAATTTGCCATCCGAGCCGCTGTTCGGTTGACAAACAACATTTTTTTGATATAATAGATAAAGTCAGTTAAAAAAATCTTTAGGAGTGACAAAATATGCCATTAGTAACCACAAAAAAGATGTTTGAAGACGCCTACAAGGGCGGCTATGCAGTCGGCGCATTTAATGTTAATAACATGGAAATCATCCAGGGCATCGTTGGCGCAGCAAAGAAGCTTAACGCCCCCGTTATCCTTCAGTGTTCAAAGGGCGCAAGAGACTATGCCGGCCTTAACTACATCACAAAGATGGTAGAGGCAGCATGCGCTGATACAGACGTTCCCATCGCTCTCCACCTTGATCACGGCCCCGATTTTGAAACCTGCAAGCAGTGCATTGACGGCGGTTTCACCTCGGTTATGATCGACGGTTCTTCATTCCCCTACGAGGAGAACATTGAAGTTACAAGGAAGGTTGTTGAATACGCTCACGCTCACGGCGTAGTTGTTGAAGGCGAGCTCGGCACACTTGCCGGCGTTGAAGATGATGTTGTTGTTGAAGAAGGCCACGAGAGCTACACAAAGCCCGAAGAAGTTGAGGATTTCGTTAAGAGAACAGGCGTTGACTCGCTTGCAATCGCTATCGGCACAAGCCACGGCGCTTATAAGTTCAAGCCCGGTCAGAAGCCCCAGCTTCGTTTCGATATTCTTGAAGAAGTCAGCAAGAGACTTCCCGGCTTCCCCATCGTTCTTCACGGCGCTTCATCGGTTATGCCCGAATATGTCAAGATGATCAACGAGTTCGGCGGCAGCATGCCCGACGCTATCGGCATCCCCGAGGAGATGCTCAGACAGGCAGCTTCAATGGCAGTTTGCAAGATTAATGTTGACTCAGACCTTCGTCTTGCACTTACCGCTACCATCAGAAAGCACTTTGCCGAGAATCCCACACACTTCGACCCCAGACAGTATCTCAAGCCCGCAAGAGCAGCTATTCAGGATGTTGTTGAGCACAAGATGAACAATGTTCTCGGCTGTGCAGGCAAGGCATAATTTCACCTGCTGAAAAAAGAAAAATAAATAAACCAAACGGCTTGTATCAGGCATTTTACTGACCGATACAAGCCGTTTTCGTCTTCTATTTTGAATCTTTCAGATTAAGCCCTTACTTCACAGGCACAAACACGCAGTAAAGATCATCTTCAAATACAATCTTATAATCCGTATCTTCAAGCAGATATGTATATAAAATATCTTCTTCCTTGTTTGTCAGAATGTGGGTAAAGTTATATTCATCAAGAAACTTTTTATAATGCAGTTTTCCGTCTTGCAGGTCTATCCATTCTGCCAGATAATCCTTTTTCTTGTTGTTTTCCTTGACGAGTACTTCCATTCTCGTGTCGCCGAATGATTTCAGACCCCTGTATTCGGTATATGATCCGTCATTCATCATAGTATATAAAACAACATTATCCGGATCGTAATTGCTCAGAATATAATCAACAGCCGCCTTGGGTTCCGATTTTTCCTGATCAAGCGTTAAAAAGCCTGATGCCGTGCGAACGCAGACGGCAACCAATATACAGCTTAACAGAACTAATGCCACTTTGAAAATCCGCCTGAGCTTTGGATTTGATTCCAATCTGAAATCGATCTTAAAATCTTTAAGGTAAAATGCCAAAGGAAACAGCGACGCTATTGCAAAAATAATCCAATTTCTTATTGACATAAGAACCAACACGGTAGTACCCGCCGTCAGGAAGAAGTATCTTGGTTTATATGTCCCTTTTTTGAATACATATATCAGCACAACAAATGCGATGAAGATCAGGATACCAAGACAGTTTCTGTATGTCGGCGGCCTCATTTCAACAACAGCATCGTTTATTTCCGTCTGACCGAATGAACGGAGCAAATATGTCATGCCTCTGAAGCCGTAGGGATTAATGAATCCCATCAGGAACGAAACCGCCAAAGAGATAAACAAATACAGTTTCGGGCTGGGATCGGCTTCAAAGTATTTGTTGCTTTTCAGGAAGCTCTCAACAACATAAGGAAGGGCAAGGACAAAAAGCATCGGCCACATGGCGCAGGAACAGTTTATTAACAAGAGCGAAAGAAGCGGCAAGCATACCGCATATTTTACTTTTTTAGTCAGCGAAAGTTTTTCAAGCAAATATATCTCGACAAGGAAAATGACTGATGTATAAATCTGCGGGCGAACAGAGCAAAATCTCAGGTAAACATATCCTGTAAAGAAGGTTAATATACAGGATATATTCAGATTTTTGTTGCTGACAAGCATGCAGAGTTTATACGATACGGTGAAAAACAGTATAGCCAACAGAACCCTTAATATCCACAGTCCAACGCTTCCCGTATATTTATAAATCAGCCAGAAAGAGACGGCAGATAGCCATTGAGGAACCGTAAATGCCAGATCCTGATGAATGGTAAACGGTTCAACGGTCGGAAAACCGTTTTGCAGAATATATTTCCCCGTATTGAGAAGAAACCATGTGTCGTGTTCAACGAAAAGCGGACTTATCGAAGCAATGTAACTTGCAAAGAATAATGACCAGAATAATTTCACCATTGTATCGCTGCTTAACTTAGTTTTTGCTTTCAACATAAACCACTCCAATTGTCTAAACACGATTGATGATTATTTAATATCCCGAGCGTGTGACATAAATCACACCCATGGAAAAAGGAAACATAATTGCTTTTATAAGCTCGCTGAAGAAGAACTTGAAAAGCTGCCAATTGTTTTTGAACATCAGGCTGAAGAAATCGCCGAAAGTTGCCGTGCCCGCTTCAATCTCCTCAAGTACCTCATAAAGCTCTAAAAGATTTGAAAGCTTTTTATCGGCATAATTAATGCTGAACATTTCAAGATTTTCCGACAGATTTGCTTTGACAAGAGGCACGCTTGAAACCTCCTCAAAGTAATCTGCGGCATCTATTTCAAGAACGATGTCACCGACCTCGCCATTCTTCTGGTAAAACACGTAAGCATAATATTCTCTGCCGTTGGGAGCCGTAAAAGGCTCCGATCCCGATTCGGAGCTGTAGCTTGCCTTTGAAGATGTTCCGTCATTGAAATAAACGGTAATATCCGCTTCGTAATCTCTTTCGCAATAATAATAGCCGTCATAATATACAACAATTTTGTTTTTTCTTAATTCATCCAGATTATCAATTTCAACCCGGTCAATTTCTGCGCCGAGGTCATAGACTGAAATTGAAACATCTTTCTTGAAGCCGTCAAAATCAAGAGTGATATCATATGTTCCAGCGCTTTCAGATATTTCGCCGGAATACGGATATGTGTTTCTGTCGAAAACCAATGACTTGCCGCCGCTGAATTCGGCAGTTAATTTGCCCTCATAAACACAAATATAATCTTCATCAATGCAGAAATCCGAATCAAGCACAAGGTTATCAAACATTCCCTGTTCGGGAACAACATCGGTCATTTCTCCGAGATACTCGATATCAACAGTGAAAGTACTGTCACCGTAATAGAAATCAAGATAACGCACATCTCCGGCACCGAAGCGAAGAACGGCACCCGTGATTGACTGTGAGCTGTCACCCTTCTCATAAACGAAAAAGCAATCATCGCCCGAATAGCCAAAAGGCATTCCGTCCTCACGGATTTCCTCCTGAGTGCTCATCCAAAAGCCGTCGGCATCATAATCAAAAAAATACCAGCCTGCGTCCTGAGCGGTCATTTTGAAAACATATTCACTTTCGCCCTGATCGTCGCTTTCGGGAGCTTCAACCGTGGTTTTGCCGAGGGTGAGTTCGCCGTAATAACACAGCTCATCATAACAATCCTCATCTTTTCCGCAGTCATAATACCACTTGATTGTTCCCTGATACTGCGCCGCAAATGCCGAAATCGGGCAAAGCAGCAGCGCAATTACTGTCAGAACGGAAACTGCTTTTTTGATTTTTACTCTCATTTCTTTTCCTCCTCGGATTATTAATTCGGAATATTTTCCTCTTTTAAATTAATATAATTTGACAAAAAAGTCAATCCTTATTACAAAGATGTAATTATTTTAACTCTTATTTAAGAAAATCAAATTGAAAATACTGAGAATAAGTGGTATAATATTTTCAAAAAATTTGAGGGGGATAAAAATGCCTGAAAAACTCAAGAAAAATTTCATTTTCAGCGGAATCCCTGCGGCGCTGTTTTTGCTGTTGATTCTGCTTGTCAAAACTGCGGATGTCAAGGCGATAGGCCCGATGGGCTCGGAAATCGGCCTTGCCTCGCTCAACGGATTTATGTTCAAGCTTCTTGGCGAAAGCACATTTTGGTATAAGCTGACCGAACTGCTTGGCTACCTTGCGATTCTCGTTGCTCTCGCTTTCGGCGCTCTCGGCGTTTACCAGCTTATAAAACGGAAAAGCATCAAAAAGGTTGACATGAGCCTGATTGCGCTCGGCGGTTTTTATGTTCTCGTTGCCGCAGTTTATGCCCTTTTTGAGGTCGTTGTTATCAACTACAGACCCGTTATTCTCGATTCGGGGCTTGAAGCGTCGTTCCCGTCCTCTCACACGGTTCTGACCGTCTGCATCATGGCGACCGCCGCCATGCAGTTAACGCGCAGAATATCCGACAAAAAAGCCGCCGGAATTGCCCGGTGGGTCTGCATCGGGATTGCGGCTGTAACCGTTATCGGCAGACTTCTTTCGGGCGTTCATTGGTTCACGGATATTCTGGGCGGTCTGCTCATCAGCGCCGCTCTCGTAATGCTTTATTATTCCGTGCTGAAATATCTTGATTTCAAGCGGCTCGGAAGATGAAAACTATTGACATATCCGGATAAAAGTTATAAAATTAATCGAATAAGTATCCAAGGAGTGTAAAATATGGCTGTTAAAAAACTCAAATATTTTGCCGGCGGCAAATGGCTTGATTCATCCTGCGAAAAATACATGGATGTTTATAATCCCAGCACCGGCGAAGTTATCGCTCAGACCCCCTGCTGCACAAAAGAAGAAGTTAACCACGCAATTGCGTGCGCAAAAGAGGCTTTCAAGAGCTGGTCAAATGTTCCCGTTATGAAAAGGGTTCAGGTTGTTTTCAAGTTCCGTGAGCTTCTTGAAGCCCATATGGACGAACTGACCGAAATCTGTGCCACCGAACACGGCAAGGTATGGAACGAAGCAAAGGGCGACATTCTCAAGGTCAAAGAACCCGTTGAGCTTGCCTGCTCCGCACCCTCGCTTCTTATGGGTGAAAGCACCCGTGACACCTCCTCGGGCTACGACACAACCCTTTACAGAGAGCCTGTCGGTGTTTTTGCCGGCATTGTTCCCTTTAACTTCCCCGGTATGATTCCCATGGGCTGGATGTCTCCCCTGTGCATCGTATCCGGCAACACAATCGTACTTAAAGCAGCTTCAATGACCCCGATGACCTGCATGAGAATTGCAGAGCTCTGGCAGGAAGCAGGTCTGCCCGACGGCGTTATCAACATAGTCACCTGCTCAAGAAACGAAGCAGAGATTTTCCTTGATCATCCCGATGTTAAGGGCATCACCTTTGTCGGATCAACGAGCGTCGGCCTTCACATCTATTCAAGAGCCGCCGCAAACGGCAAGAGAGTTCAGTGCCTTTGCGAAGCCAAGAACCACGGCCTTGTTCTTGAGGACGCCGCACTTGAAAGAAGCGCAAGAGGAATCATCAACTCCTCATTCGGTTGCGCAGGCGAACGCTGCATGGCTCTGCCCGTTATCGTTGCTCAGGAGAGCATTGCCGATGAGCTTGTCGGCTATCTTGTTAAATTCGCAAAAGAGCTGAAGCTCGGCCCTGCATATGACAAGGAGTCAACCCTCGGCCCCGTTGTTACCGCCGCTCACAAGCAGTCAATTCTCAATTGGATTGAAAAAGGCATCGAGGAGGGCGCAGAGCTTGTTCTTGACGGCAGAAACCCCGTTGTTCCCGGCTATGAAAACGGCTTCTATGTCGGCCCGACCATCTTTGACCATGTTACCGAGGATATGACAGTCGGCACAAGAGAGATTTTCGGACCCGTTCTATGCATCAAGAGAGTTAAGGACTTTGAAGAAGGTCTTAAAATAATGAACAACAATCCGTTCGCTAACGGTTCTGTTATCTTCACTCAGAGCGGCTACTACGCAAGAGAGTTTGCAAAGAGAACAGACGGCGGCATGGTCGGCGTTAATGTCGGCATCCCCGTTCCCGTCGGAATTTTCCCGTTCACCGGTCACAAGCAGTCATTCTTCGGCGATCTTCATTGCCTTGGCAAGGACGGCTTCCGTTTCTACACCGAAACCAAGGCGGTTACAACCCGCTGGTTTGACGAGGAAGAAATGAAAGCTCAGCATGTTGACACATGGGACGGCTCTGTCGGCGGCGACCTTAAATAATTAAGGTATTGTCGCACTAAGCGAAGAGCAAAAGGAACAGATTTAATAGGATAATAAAAAGCAACTTGTATTGTCGATTTATCATCGTTAAATACAGGTTGCTTTTATTCTTTATTGAAGAATTGTGATTTATATTGTTCTTTTGTTTGGAATGGGTTGCTGTGTTCTCCAGCCGGAAAACGTTAGGTATCAACACAATTCCCTTGTTGGGAACGCTGTCCTCAGCGTTCCGGGAAATACTATTAATTCATTTATTCGCACCTTACCAATCCTCAGCCCTACGGGCAGCGATCTGCCTCCCTCTTGAGGGTGCGGGTTGCCTGTGGCAACCTCTGAGCGTATGCTCAG
>CAYXVM010000047.1:0-10623 GCA_964468465.1 uncultured Clostridium sp. | reverse complement strand
CCCGGAAGCCATCTGTTGAAATTATACACAAAGCAGGGCTTTGAATTGTGATTTTCGGCATAATTCGCCCATTTTTTGGTTACGCATTCCAGCACAATCGGAATCATATCCGTGCAGGTTGTGCCGAGAATCTGCGGAATATCAGGCAGGTTTTTTATGTTGAAGCTTTCTTTTGTCAGAAGATATCCGTCGTAAACGGGGAAAGTACAGGGCATGCTGAACTTGCTCTCTTTGCAGGCTTTGAGCCATGAATAGTAAAGCTCTTTTGCGCCGATTTGTTTCAGTTCATTCATTGACGACACGCCTGCATTGTGCATTATTTTATCCCAGAACGGCTTGATTTTTTCAACCGTCAGCGGCTTTAACAGGCATCTTTGAAGCCCTGCGCCGCTGAGCATTATTGCCCCCGAGATACACCCTTTAAGCATCGGATTGTTAAGGTGAATATCAACGCTCATTGCGCCTGCGCTTTGTCCCATAAGGGTGATTCTGTCAGGGTCGCCGCCGAAAGCGGCAATATTGTCAATTACCCATTGGATTGCGGCGGTCTGATCGTAAAGTCCGAAATTTCCGCACACGCCGTTTTCATCGGTCAGCTCGGGGTGGGCGCAGAAGCCGAAAGGCCCGAGGCGGTAATTAATAGTTACCGTTACGACCTCGGTTCCCAAACGGTTGCCTCTGATATGACCCTCATCCGAGCTTCCGCCCGTGAAGCTTCCGCCGTGAATAAAAATCAAAACAGGTGTTTTATCTGCGTTTTTCGGAGCCCAGATATTCAGAAACAGGCAATCCTCGCTGTATGTAAAGCTTAAGCCTTTGCGGAACTCCTTGTGATAAAACGGGTTAACAACGGCGTCGTCTTCAAAAGCACGGTGCTGAAAACAGCAGGCTTTGAATTCGGTTGCGTCATAAACTCCGCTCCACTTCTTTTCTTGCTTCGGGTATTCAAATCTGCCCGCACGGGCATACCGTATACCCCTGAATTCATAACAGTTTTCATTTTCAATTCCCTTGATTTTTCCGCAGGGAGTATCTTTCTCAATGTAATTCACAGCCGCACCACGCTCCAAAGTTTCTGTAAACAAATAATATCAAATTATCCTTATTCTGTCAATTAATTAATAACTCACAATATAGTATAAAATGCAACGGCTCCGCCGAACAAACGACGGAGCCGTGAAGCATTCAAAAATGATGCAATTTATCTCATAAAAATATAGTAAACGATGCCGTAGATGACCGCTGTGGCAGAGCCATAGACAAGAACGGGGCCTGCAATGCGGAACATCTGAGCGCCCGTGCCGAGAATTTTGCCCTCGCTCTGGAACTCCATGGCGGGGGAAACAATGGAATTTGCAAAACCCGTTATCGGAACTATCGTTCCCGCTCCCGCATAGTAGGCGATTTTGTCAAATACGCCGAGCGCCGTCAGCACGGCGGAAATCACAATCAGCGTTATCGGCACAAGCGCCTTGACATCGTCTGCGCCGATACCTATTTTTTCGTAAATCATTCCGAAGCCCTCGCCGAGAGCGCAAACCAGCCCGCCGATCACAAAGGCAAAACAGCAGTTTTTGATTTTGTTTGTCGGCGGCGAAGCCTTTTTCGCCATTTTGCCGTATTCTCCGCCGGTCACATTCATAGTTTTTTCCTCCGTTTAATAATGATATTAACATTTTGCCACGGGCGGGCGGAGTTATGCGAAAAAAATCGGAACTGCTCAAAAAGAACAGCCCCGATTTAACGATTTTATTCTTCTATATTATCAAAAACCGACCATGAAACAAGCTTGATGTTTCTCTTTTCGGCTTCGCAGAGCAGGTCTCCGCTTTTCAAAAGCTCAAATTCAAAAACTCTCTTTTTCCATTCCTCTCCGCAGTCGGCGGGATAGGCAGGATGAAGAAACATTTCCGTTACTCCCTCGCCGATTTCGTCAAGGGCGTCAATATAATACTTTCTGAGAGTTTCATAATCCTTGATTCGGCTCATTGACCACGGATTTGAAATGAGGTCGTCAAGGAGCTTTACTCCCCTTTTCGTTCCCTCTGACACAATATGGTTGAAATACAGCATCAGCGGCTTCGGAATCGCTCTGCCGAGCTGTCTTTCAAGGAATCCGGGTGTTTTCGGGAAACGGTAAGGCAGATTATATTTTTTGCAAAGCTCGTATGCATCAACAAAAAACCGCCTGCCGTTTATGCCGTAAAGCGTGGCACAATGATTATCGGCATGGTCAACCGTACAGCCCCGTTCTTTGAGAAAAAGAATCTGTTTTTCGATTTCTGAACGGACATCTTTTCTCTTTGCATGGAGGGCGATATCCTTTTGACCGTGATAAAGCCCTTTTTCATCGCCGAGCGATCCTGCTCCCGTCAGGCTCTGCCAGCGGCTTTCTTCGCCGTCGGAATTAATCGTCCAATGCACGCCGACCGAAAAGCCTTTTTCAACCGCTGTTTTCGCCGCATTTTCGGCATCGGGTGCAACGGTCAGAACCGACGAAGCGGTAATCAGCTTCTTTTCGTAAAGCTCGGTTATCGCCTTTGTCTGCTCGGAATTATAGCCGTAGTCGTCTGCGCTGACGATAAGATACTTATTCATTTACGCTCACTTCGGCTTTTTCTGCACTCTCTGCTTTTTTCTCATTTTTGAAATGCAGGAAGAATGAGAAAACGGAAGCCAGAACCATTGCAACTGCGGGGAACACGCAGAGCAGAGTTTTTGCCGCCGCCGCAGGGTTATCGCCGGGGTTGTCGCCGTTAACAAAGCCGTAGAATTCGGATGCAAGATAGAATGCAAGCGAAGTGTAAAGTCCGTTGAGCCTGTTCATAACGCCGATAAGGCTTGAAATGGTGCCCTCTCTCTTGATGCCGTGGCGTGCATAGTCGTCATCCATGATTTTTGCGCCGATGCAGTCCATTGTGAGCAGACATGCGGCAACGCCGACGCCCATGATGCAGACGATGGGGATTGCGGTTTTCATCGATGAAGCGAAATAAAGAGGAACAAAGCCGACAGCCATGGTGACAAGTCCGATTCTCCATGCCGTCATAACGCTGATCTTTTTGATTACAAATGACCAGACAACGAGAGCGACAACAGCCGCCGCAAAAACAACTCCGAGCAGGAGCGTTGTTGCTCCGCCGTCAAGACCGAGTGTATATTTTACATAGAAAGGTATTGCCTGAGAGATAAGGGCGAAAGCCGCTGAATAGCAAGCTCCGACGATGCCGAACAGCCAGAATTTGCCGTTCTTGACAAGGTCGATAATGCTTCTGATGAGATTGGGCTTTTCGAGCTTCTCATATTCCATATCTTCGTGACAGCCCGTAACGCAGAAAAGAATAACTGCAAGAGCAATAACGCCGTAAATGATTGAGGTTAAGGAATAGCCGAGTTTGTCGGTAATCATCGGGGTCAGAGCGATGCTGATAACCATTGCGAGAAGCTGGCAGATCTGACGGATTGCGTTGGTCTTTGCTCTCTGCTCATCGGTTTTGAATATTTCGGGGAACAGAGCTCCGTAGTTTGCGTTGATAAGCGAATCGAGGGTGCCCGTCATGATATACATAAGCAGCATATAGATGAACAGCCTGCTCTTTTCAGCACCGATAAATGCGGGAACATTGAAGAACAGAAGGAAACAGAGAATCAGAAGCGGAGTGCCGATAATAAGCCAAGGTCTTCTTCTGCCCCATTTGGTTCTCGTTCTGTCCGAAAGAAAGCCGTAAACGGGATTGTCGATTGCGTCAACAAAGGTGTAGATAAACAGCACAAGAGAATACTTTTTCATGTCAAGGCCGAGCATATCTACATAGAAAATCGCCGCAAAGGATTTGAACATGTTGATGGGGATTGAAGTTCCGAACATGCCGATGCCGTAACGGAACGGCGAGGTTCTCTTTTGCAGGGTGGTTGGTGAGTTGCTCATTTTATATTCCTCCTGTAATATTATTCAAAATAAATCGGGTTGCTGACCGCTTTGACGGCCTGCAGTCTTCCCCTGACCGCTTTTATGTAAGCAAAATTTGTTTTCGGAAGCCTGAACTTTCCGCTGAATTCATCTTTGCCGCCCTTGAAAACGGTTTGTTCCCCGTCACGGGTGACAAGAACGATTTTCGCTCCGCCGAGCTTCTCCGCAGAAATCTCAATTTCGGTTTCTTCAGAATACTTTGCGGTTTCGCCCATTCTTGCTCCGGCGTATTCAAGCCCGAGCCTCGGTCCGTCAATGCTTTTGGTCACGAAGCACCTGCCCGCCCGTATGCCGTCAAGAATATCTTCCGCCTTTCTTGATTCGCTCCAAACGGCGGTAACGGGATTGCCGAGAGATACAAAAGACTTCTCTCTGTGAAAATCGCTTCCGCCGACTGCGGGAATCTTCCTGCCCTCTTTCAGAAGCTGAGTCCACCATTCAATGCCGTCGGTGTTTGTCTTTCTCATCGGGCCGTTCCATATTTCCATCATATCAAAGCCGGTGTCATCCTGCCATTTGTAGGGGCAGAAACGGCATTTGGGATGATTGACGGAGATAACGGCTCCCGAATTCCTTGCATTCTGAATGAGTTTTCTCATTTCTTCAAGATTATTTGCGATAAATGAATTTTCAAACGGCGCTTTTGCTCCGAAAAAATTCATGTGGCCGTTATAATGAGTCCACTCAACTGCGGGGATAAATGTGAAGCCACCCAAATGCGGAAGATTCAGATTTTCGGAATAATTGTTATGGTTTGCGGCGGCTAAAAAGTCAAGGCCGATTTCCTTTGCTTTCTTGCCGAGGGTGAACATATCAAATTCGCCATCAGAAGCGTCGGAATGAACATGCAGATCGCCGAAAAGAAGCTCCTCGCCCTTTTCTTCAAATTCAAATTCATAAGTGACCTCCACGCCCTCGGGCATAACATGATATGCGCCGACGATGATTCCCCATTTCCCCTCGTTAATCGGCTCGGAGAGATAACCGTTTGACGAATCGAATTCGCCGACATAAATGCTTTTGTGGGCGCTTCCCGACCATCCGAGAAACCTGCCTTTTTCGTCAACAAGGCCGATATCTATCGTATTTGTCGGGTGAAGATCGCTTAGAACGCCTTTGGTTTTTCTGAAATAGGAATAACTGACCGTCAGCTTCCGTAATCCGCCCGGCACATCGAAAGGCACGGTATAATATGTGCCTTCCTTTTCTTTCGGCACAAAATGCTTAAGGTTGGTTTTGATGATTCCCATAGCATCACCTCTGAATCCATTATAGAGCAACGGTGGATTTTTTTCTTGCGATTTTTTTATGATTAGAAGTGTTTTTTTTAACCGTTTGTTGAAAATGCACAAATATGCTTGCATAAAAATCAGCTATATGCTATTCTATAATACGGATACGATTATTACTCAGGAGGTGACGGTCACGGATAACAATAATGATTTTTTTAACAAAACTCAGTCTATGCCCGAATGCACGGTTGACTTTCACAACAACGAGTTTTTTGAAAAAAACGAAGTTTCTTTTCATTGGTGGAGCGCTGAGGAAACCTCCCTGCACCGCCACAATTTCTATGAATTTTTCATCATAACCGACGGTTCTGCCGTGCATAAGCTCAACGGAAAGACTTCAAAGCTTTCAAAAGGCACTCTTTATCTGATAAGACCCGAGGACTGCCATCAGTTCCGCAAGGCGGGAGACGGCGGGTGCATTCACCTGAATTTCTGCGTCACTCCCGAGCGGTTCAAGGCTCTGTGCGGTGCTCTCAAAATACCGTTTGATGAGCTTGTCGGCAGAGAATCTCTGTCGGCAAAGCTTTCGGGAGAAGAACTGAAATATTTTGTTTCAAGGGCAAGAGAGCTGAATGTTCTTTCACGCTGCGGCGGCGACAGTCAGGCTTCTGCAATCTGCGCCATAATTGCCGATGCGGCGGCGGTTGTCTACCGTTCGGCAGTTCTTGCGGGAATGAATTATCCCGAATGGTTCACGGAGCTTCTTGAAAAAATTCATTCCCCCGAAAACATTGCCTGCACCGCTTCCGATGTTTATAAAATGGGCGGTTTCTCCGCTCCCGTAATGATTGAATATTTCAAAAAGTACACGGGCAAAAGCGTTGCGGCATATCTGCGGGATATCAAATGCGACTACGCCTGCATTCTGCTTAAAAATACTTCTCTTTCAACTCTTGAAATCTCGGGCAGGCTCGGCTACGACAGCCTGAGCCACTTCAACAGAATTTTCAAGGAATATATCGGGGTCACACCCGCCGTTTACAGGAACGGAAGCCTTGAAAATTCAAAGAAATAATTAGTAACTTTACCCAAAAAAAGCCCCCCGTTTTCGGCAAAATAAACGAAAATACAGAAATCGGTAAAATACCGTTTTTTCTGTTGACATCTTCCCTTTTTCAATTTATAATGCAGGTGAATTCCTTTATTATAGAAAGGGGGAACTGATTTGATTCCCGAAAAGCTTTTAATCAACAAGCCCGCAAGCGCTCATATTCTCTCGATTGCGAAAAAGCAGTTCAAGGGCGACGATTCGCCGCTGTTTGCCGTTACGGGAGACCTTGACATTGAAAGCAATTACGGTGAGAGCGCAGTATTTGTTGCCGAGAGCCGGATAGTTGCAGTCGGCGATAACTTCCCCGACGGCTTTATCAGCCTTGATTTTTCAAGCATTGAGAATATCGAGGTCAAAAGAATGTACGGCAACGCCGTGCTGAAAGCCAAAACCGTCGGAGGCTCGTCAATCGACCTTATGCGCTTCACCTTTGCAATGGCTGATATCTGCGATGCCGCCGCCGATTTTGTTATCAAGGTCAAAAGCGGAGAAAGCGTTGAAAGCCGCTTTGCCGCCGTTGAGGCTTCGTTCAAAAATCTGCGTTCTTTCTGCCCGAAATGCGGCAGGAAGCTGCCTTCTCCCAACGCCGAATGCCTGAACTGTCAGGGCAAGGGCAAGGTTGCTTCAACCCTTTTGCACTACATAAAGCCCTATGCAGGCAAGCTGATTTTCTGCATTATTCTTTCGGTTATCACAACTGCGGCTGCTCTTGTTCCTCCCTATGTTACAAGCCTGATGGTTGACTCGATAATTCCCGGCAGAGACAAGAAAATGCTGATTCTGATTATTCTTTTTCTGCTGTTCGTTTATTTCATGCAATACGCAATCGGCGCTCTGCGCTCATATATACTGCGTGTTGCGGGCGACGGAATCATCGCAGACCTGAAAAAAGAAATTTATGCAAAAGCTCAGTATCTGCCGATGAAATTCTATGACAAAACCTCGACAGGTTCGGTTATCAACCGGGTTAACTCCGACACAACGGTGCTTCAGCAGTTCATGCTGAGAATAACTCAGGAGGCTGTCGTTCAGCTCTTTATGATGCTCGGAATCATGATCATCATGCTTTCGATGAACTGGCGGCTGACCCTGCTTTCGCTAATCCCCGTTCCCGTTGTTGTTTTTTGCAGCAGATATTTCGGCAAGAAAATTTCGCCGATGTACCGCCGTCTGTGGCGCAGAAGCGTTGCGATATCAAGCATTCTTTCAGACACGATTCCCGCAATCAGAATCGTCAAATCATTTTCAAGCGAAGAAAAGGCGATAAAACGCTTCGGCAGGCATGTTGACGACTGGCTCAACGAGGACAAAAAAGCGGCGAAGATTGCCGCAATTTTCCCCGCCGTTATAACCTTCCTTATCACCTGCGGTTCGGTTATCATCTGGTATATCGGCGGCAACATGGTTATCAACACCCCCGAAAAGCTCTCACTCGGCGTTCTCGTTTCGTTCATTTCATACACTTCCATGTTCTATAACCCGGTCAACTTCTTTGCAAATCTCAGCGACTCTTATCAGAACGCTCTTGCCTCAACCGAAAAGGTTATGGATATCATCAACGCCGAGCCCGAACACGATTTCGGCAAGGATGAAAAGCTTGAAAACTTAAAGGGTAAAATTGAATTCAGAAATGTCAATTTCTCCTTTGACCGTTCAAAAAAGGTTCTCAACGATGTTAACTTCGTCATAAATCCGGGCGATGTTGTCGGCATTGTCGGCACAACGGGTTCGGGCAAATCGACTCTTATCAATCTGCTCATGAGATTCTACGATGATTATGAGGGTGAAATTCTTGTTGACGATGTCAACATCCGTGATATTGATATGTCGTTCTACCGCACGCAGATAGGCTATGTTCAGCAGGAGCCGATGATGTTCAGGGACACAATATTCAACAACATCGCCTATTCTCTCCCGGGCGCTCACCCCGAGCAGGTCATCAACGCCGCCGACATTGCAAACGCTCACGGCTTCATTTCACGCCTGCCCAACGCATATGACACCATGCTTGGCGAAAGAGGCGTCGGCCTTTCGGGCGGCGAAAAGCAGAGGCTTTCAATCGCAAGAGCCGTTCTCAAAAACCCCGGCATTCTCATTTTTGACGAGGCAACCTCGGCGGTTGACTCCGAAACCGAAAAGCTGATTCAGGACGCAATCGACCGCCTTATCAGAGGCAGAACAACCCTGATGATTGCCCACCGTCTTTCAACTCTGCGAAAAGCGAACAAGATTATCGTTGTTGACAAGGGCAACATCATTGAATTCGGCACGCCCGACGAGCTTATGGCACTCAAGGGCAAATACTATAAGCTGATTCAGATTCAGTCAATGAGCGAGCAGGTCGCCGCTCAGAAGGCTGCGGAAAACTTTGAATAAGGAGGGTCGTTTATGGCAAGAAATTTTATTGACGGCAATGAGATCCGCCTTACCGTCAAGGATAAAATATTCTGCGACGTTGAGTTTTTCACGGGTCAGAACTTTACGGATCTTGAGCCGAGAAGGCTGTTCCCCATCAGCGGCCTTTCGGAATACATATCCTTTCTCGACAGCGAGGGAGAAGAACAATTCATAATAAGAAAAATTGACGGCATGGAGCCGGAGCAGAAAAAGCTTTTGCTCGGAATGCTTGATGAATACTACCGAATCCCCAAAATTACAAAGCTTGTCAAGTTCTCCGAGAAGCACAAAATATGGATGTGGGAGGTCGAGACCGACCGAGGGAACTACACTTTTGAGATCATTAATCACATTCAGTCGCTGAAAATGTTCTATGACAAGCGAATATTAATCAAAGACGGCAACGATAACCGCTACGAAATACCGAACATCTATGAGCTTGACAAAAGAAGTCAGAAGCTCATTCTCCCCAATATGTAATCAACGAAAGGAACGATAAACATGAAGCTTATTCTCGCAATTGTCAACAATGACGACAGCGCTGTCGTTTCCGCAACTCTTACAAGAGAAAATTTCAGCGTTACGAAGCTCTCAACCACGGGCGGCTTTCTTATGATAGGCAACACAACCCTGCTTGTGGGCGCAGATGACGACAGAGTTGCAAGAGCAAAGGAAATCATTCAGGAGCATTCAAGAACGAGGAAAAAGGTTGCAATGACAACCGATTCTCTCGGCAGAGGGCTTCAGAAAGACAGCCTTGAAGAAGAAGTTACCGTCGGAGGCGCAACTGTTTTTGTTCTCGATGTTGAGAGCATGGATAAATATTGATAAAGGAGAGCGAAACCGTGAAAAAAATCATTTCTTTGATTCTTGCGGCGGCAATGCTGCTTTCCGTCTGCATTTTTGCAAATGCAGAGCAGAGCGGAGAGCTTCGCTTTTCGGATGACGGAGATTTTACGATTCTTCAGATAAGCGACCCGCAGGACGACCAATATCCCGCATATGACATGCTCAGACTTATCGAGCTTTCGATTGCTCAAACCGACCCCGATCTTATAGTGTTCACGGGCGACACCGTTGAGGACAGCCGCATAGGCGATTTCGGCGTTGACGGAGAAGACGGCAGAGAGGGCGTTCGCATTGAGGACATCTCGGGCAATCTTGATTATGAGACAACCCTCAAAAATGTCAAAGCAACATGCGATGCGGTTTTTGAAGCCGCAGAAAAGGCGGGAATCCCCTTTGCCGTTACTCAGGGAAACAACGACTACAGAAGCGGTGTTTCCAATGAGGATTGGCTGAAAATCTACGGTGAATATGAGCATTGCCTTGTCAAAGACGAAAGTCCCGACGAAGAAGGCAGAATCGACTACAACCTTGAAATCAAAGGCTCGGACGGCAATACGGCGTTCAACCTTTGGATGATGGACACCCGTTCGAGCACGGTCAAGGAAGATCAGATTGAATGGTACAAGCAGGAATGTGCCGCTCTGACCGAAGCAAACGGCGGCAAGCCCGTTCCCGCAATGGTATTCCAGCACATCAATGTTGCCGAGATCGGCAATCTCTTTGAACCCTGCCATTTTTGGGACGAGGGTGCAAGAAATATCGGCACAAAATTTTACCGTCTCAACAAGGATATCGCAAGCGGCGTCAATTCGGGAGCTGTTGAACCGGGTCAGACAAGCGAGCAGTTCACCGCATGGAAGGAATGCGGCGATGTTATCGGCGCTTTCTTCGGTCATTGGCATTCGGAGGGCTATTCGGGCGTTTATGACGGAATCGAGCTTGGCTTAACCTACGGCTGCGAATTTGCAAAGCCCGGCCCCTACGGCGTGAGAGTCATCACCCTGCACGAAGACGATATTCTCAACTATGACAACGACCTTTTCGTTTACACCGGCAGCGTTACC